>PLXI01000054.1:0-804 GCA_003151375.1 Hyphomicrobiales bacterium | reverse complement strand
CATCCAACTTTCGGGGTGCAGTTTCACCCTGAATCCATTCTCACCGAACACGGCTATGACCTCATCCGCAATTTCTTGAAAGTGATCCCATGACTGTTTGGTGCAATGGCGCATTTGTTGAGACCATAACGCTTGAGGCAAACGAGCGCGGCTTGCTGTTGGGTGATGGCCTGTTTGAAACACTGGCGGTTCACCGTGGTAAGGCCATCTGGTTGGATGAACATCTCACGCGCCTGCGCGAGTCCGCCAGCGAACTGGGTATTCCCTATGCTGCAACAGATGTGCAGCGGGCAGTTGCGGCCATCTTGGAAAGATCCAGTGCCACAATTGAGGTCTTACGTATTACCCTCACACGCGGGCCAACCGCACGTGGGTTAGCAGCACCATCCACCAATCCCAGCTTGATTGTCTCACTCAATGAATTTGATGCCAGCAAATTTCCCACCACTGTAAGATTGGAAACATCGGCCATTAGGCGTAATGCCACCGCGCCCAGTGCGAGAATGAAGAGCCTCAACTATCTCGATAACATCATGGCTGCGCGCTTGGTCAGCACCAGTGCCGATGATGCTTTATTGTTAAACACCGCTGGGCAAGTCGCCTGCACCACAATTGCCAACTTATTCCTGCTCAAAGACGACCATCTTATCACGCCCGCTTTGGACCAAGGCATTTTGCCTGGCATTGCCAGAGCCAAAATTCTTGCCGGAGCGTCACAGCTTAATTTGATTGCGCATGAGGCGACCGTTGCACCACATGATCTAACAACGGCTGATGCGGTATTACTCACGAATTCATTGCGCT
>PLXI01000010.1 GCA_003151375.1 Hyphomicrobiales bacterium | reverse complement strand
CACGCCCTTGCCCGCGTAGGAGCTACTCACGTTTGAAAACGCGCCTTCAATGGAAGCGGCTGCCGACAAACCGTTGAGCCATTTCATATCCACCGAGGCGGTGGTCAGCACGGAGTCGTTTGCCTGCGCCGCCCCGTTCACGATGAAGCTCGTGCCAGACAGCGCCTGAAAACTCGCAGCGGCAGAGCGGTCGGTGTTGAAATCATGCGCCNNCCATAAGCCAGCGCAAAGGTGTTGGTGCCGGACAGCACCTGTTCTGCATAGGCTGGCAGATTCAAGCTGGGGTGAATTGTCCTGCCGCATAAGGCGTGATGCCGATGCCCCCTGCAACTGGCGTGGCCAAGCGATATCCCCCCTCAACGCGACCGGAAATGCTGTTGGCATTGAAGCGTGCCTGCAATTGATCTGTGCCCGCAATGGTGACGGTGCGATTGGTGGTGATGTCTTGCCAACCATCAGCCAACGCGGCGGAGATGTAGGCCGGACCTTCGGTATGGCGGACATGTGCGCCCAACTGGTACAGGTCGGATCGGCCGGTGCCCGAACCATCCACACTGAAATTTGTGCCGCCACCACCCACAGCAAAGCCCGNNTCGGTCATCACACCCATGAACTGCGCCATGGCATCGAAACTGGTCTGCTGTGTTCCCGTCGCCGTTTCACCGGACGCTTGCGTCAGCCCCGCCCCGGTTAGCCCGCTATAGACCTGAGGAATGCCGCCAGTGCGGTTGAAGTAGTCGGTCAGCGCGTTTGCGACGTTAGTCTGGTTGAGGTTGAGGCCGCCGGGGCCACCAACGTAGAGCAAGGTAAGGTCGAGGTAGGCATTGTTGGCATCATAGCTCAGGCTCGATGAGAAACTTGACGGCAGATTTGTGCTGAAGGATCCGAACGTCGTACCGCCGAGACCGCCGGTTGCGTTCACGATTGTGTATTGCTTAGTAAGATACGCCCCGGGCGCAAAGTTCGCATTCACTGTGGCACCACCAAGTGAGGCCGTTCCCGTGACGTTAGTGCGGTCAGCATTCGTCGCCGAAATTCCGACCGTGTAGGATGAGGCTGCTGTGAACGATAGATTGCCATTTACCGTCAGCTGGCCGACTGAATTACTGGGTGCCAGCGTGCCGCCGTTGATGGCGGTGTTGCCGACGGTGCCGTTGCCGCCCAGCGCGCCACCGGCATTCACGGTCACCGACGAACCGGCGATGGAGCCGTTGACCGACAGCGTGCCGCCATCGATGATGGTTGGCCTAATATAGCTGCTGATCGCAGTCAGGGTGATGCTGCCTGCCTCGACAAGCACGCTCCCCGTGCCTGTGCCGGAGCTGGTGATGGTCGGGTTGAAGATGTAATTCGTGGCGGTGTGGTTGAACACGATCTCGCCGGTGCCATCGCCGAAATCGACCGAGGCGGTGTTGAGCGTGCCGGGCGCTACTGCTGCCTGACCGACAGCGGCGCCGATATTCAGCGTGCCGGTCGAGCCGACACCGGCCGCAAGCGTTGTGGTCGCAGCTGAGACGGCGCCACCGTTGCTAATGGTCATCGTGCCGCTGGCGGTGCCCAAAAAGCCGAAAACAAGATCCCCGCTATTGGTCCAGGTCGATCCGGCACCATCCACCGTCACGACGCCAGTGGAGCCGCTATCAAAGCCGATAGTGCCGCCGATACTGCTCACTGCGCCACCGTTTCTGATGGTCAGCGTGCCCCTGACGGAGTTCGGATTACCGTCGCCCGAACCGCCGACGCTGATATCCTGGCTATTGGTCCAGGTTGAGCCAACACCATCCACCGTCGCTGCACCAGTCGAGCCGAAATAAGCGCCGATAATGCCGAAGACATTGCTGACAGCACCACCGTTCTGAATCATCAGAGTGCCATTGCCGTCGGCGCCGACATAGAAATCAGAGCTGTTGGCCCAGATGGAGCCGGGACCCTTCACTATCGCGGTGCCGTTCGAGCCAACCTGGTCTCCGATAATGCCCAGGGTATTGTTCACCGTGCCGCCGTTCTGGATCGTCAACGCGGCCGTGCCGAAAACGCCGACCCGCAAACCGGTCGATTGCGCGCCGGCTACCCCGATCACCGTCGCATTGGGCGAGACGGTGTCGATGCGTGTGCTCGTTGCATTGGTTGGGACGCCAGCCGACCAGTTGCTGGCGTTGAACCAGTCGCTCGAGGCGGTGCCAGTCCATTGCTCGGCGGCGCGCGATGGGATCGTCGTGGTCGTGACTAATCCGAGCGCGATGACAGATGATGCTCTGAGACCATGCCGCCATTTGGCGAAATTCGGTCGTGCAGGGACAACTACCCTAGGATTTCTACAGAAACTAACTGTATTGGCCCCGCCCAATTCTGGGGCTGTAATGATTTCATGGGCCAGGGTCATCAGCACGTCAAGGTCGGTGGCAAACATGTAAGACGCAAAGTTTTCTGCAAAACTGACTCCCCAACGCAACCCCATTCGCTTATTTTCAATGCAAGCGATTAATTGGTTATGGTTAGCGAACGATTAAAAGGTTGTGGGTAGTTGCACTTATGGCGCGAAACGGTTTGTTGTCAGCAAAGACTTGAGGTCCCTCAGCGCAGGCGCGAATCCGCCCATGCATCATGGACGCAGACGCGCTTCGTCCGGCCAGTCACCGCTTATCATATCTGCCTTCGAACGTGATTGGATGGGCTGGCGCCCTCCTGGTCCACGGGCACATCTCTTTAACCCATATTCATTATTTCGTAACATGCTGTTGGTCCGTGAGAGATTGGACAGCACGAGCGATGAAGAAAAAAGAGCAACCGCAAATCCCGCGCCTCAGGCCCGTCAGTCCAACGGTGCCGCAGGCCGAGATAGCTGAACCATCCGAGACTTTGCGTCGCACATCATCGTTCCTCAACATGGTGATCGAGAACATTCCGGCAATGGTAGCTGTCAAGGAAGCACGCCACCTTCGCTTTGTACTCCTGAACCGACACGCCGAGGAACTGACCGGAGTTTTGAGGCAGAGTGCGCTTGGCAAGAATGACTTCGATCTTTTTCCGAAAGAACAAGCCGAGTTCTTTGTGTCTCGCGACCGCGAGGTGCTGGCCTCCGGCAAATCGCAAGTGATCCCGGAAGAGCAGATCACCACACTCCACAATGGCATCCGCACTCTCCGCACAGTCAAGATGCCTGTCTTGGACGAAGCCGGTCAGCCGCAATATTTGCTGGCGGTGTCCGAGGACATAACGGAGCAAAAGCGCACGGAGGCGGCCCTCGCCACGAGCGAGAGACGTTGGGCCTTCGCGCTAGAAAATACCGGACAAGGTGTCTGGGAAGCAGATATCGCGAAGAACACAGTCTACTACTCGCCAATGTGGAAGCGAATTCGCGGCTTCGATGTAGGCGAGGAGGTCGATAGCAACTCCGAGGTCTGGCTTAATCGTGTTCATCCAGACGACCGCGATCGGATACGTGAGACTATCGCTAAGCAGAATTCGGGAGAAATTCCGCGGAACGTCTTTGAGTATCGCGAGCGCCACCGGGACGGCCACTATATCTGGATCGCGAGCAACGGTGCCCCGGACGCCTGGGCACCCGACGGCACGCCTGTTCGCATGATTGGGACAGACACAGACATCACGCAGCGAAAACTGCAGGAGCAGCATTTGCGAGACTTGACGCATCGGCTCGAGCTGGCTCTACGCGTTTCGAAAATAGGCGTCTTCGAAGCCAACCTCAAAACTGGCGAGCTCTTCTGGGACGATCGCGCACGCGAGATTTTTGGCGTCCCGCCGAAGCAACGTGCCTTAAGCGCCGCCGACTGGGAGCAGGCCCTCCACCCAGAGGACGCATCTCGCACATTGATTTCGCTTGCTTACGCAGTCAAAAACCGGAGCACGTTCCGACAAAAGTATCGGATCATCAGACCGGGCGGGGAAATCCGAACCATCGCAGCCGACGCAACATATTTCGAGGACGCTGACGGGACACCAAAGCTCATTGGTGCCCACGCTGACATCACCGAGGAAGTTGCCCTTTCGAAGAACTTGCGCCGCGCTAATATCCTTGCAGAAGCCCGTAATGCCGAACTCGAAGCCGCCAAGGCCCGGATTGAAAACCAAGCGCTCCATGACGCCCTGACCGGTTTACCGAATAGGCACTATCTAGAAGAATTCATCGCCAAATTCGCCGCGCGAGATGAAGATGTCTCGCATTCTTGTTTGGCTGTTCTTCACATCGACCTGGACCGTTTCAAGCAGATCAACAATACACTGGGCCATATTGCTGGTGATACGGTGCTCAAGCATGTGGCACGATTGCTATCGGAGGCGGCAGGTGCGGGCAACTTCGTAGCTCGCATCGGCGGCGACGAGTTTGTGTTGGTGTGCTTGAACGAAACCGATCCGCAGAAACTTTCGATCCTTGCCGATCGCATCACCGCGGCCATACAGCGACCGATCCCTTATGAGGGCCATTTCTGCCGCGTGGGTGCCAGCATCGGAATTTCGATCGAAGCCGACACCAATATCGATCCCAAAAGAGTTTTGATCAACGGCGATATGGCGCTCTACCGGGCCAAGGAGCGAGGTAGAAATCGGCATGAGTTCTTTTCCAAGGCGCTTCAAGACGAACTCGAGTCCAACAAACGAATTGCCGATGACATTCTGCGCGGCATCGAACAAGGCGAATTCGTCCCGTACTATCAGCCACTTGTCGATGCTCGGACATACCAGACAATCGGTGCCGAGGCGCTGGTTCGTTGGTTGCACCCGAACAAAGGAGTCCTCACGCCCGATCGGTTCATAAAAATCGCCGAAGACCTCAATGTCCTGTCCGCAATCGATCGCAATGTTCTGACCACCGCCATGGACGACCTCAAACGTTGGAAGGGCAACGGGCTGCCAATTCAGTCCGTCTCAGTCAATGTTTCGTTTCGGCGCCTGAGCGACGAGGATCTTATTCCGGCTCTCCGCAAACTCAAAATCCAACCCGGAACCATTTCCTTCGAGTTCCTCGAATCCATATTTCTCGACGAGTTCGATGATCGCGTTGCGAAGAACATCCAGTCCATCAAAAAAATGGGCATTGGCATCGATGTGGATGACTTCGGAACGGGCCACACATCCTTCGTAAGTCTGCTTCGTCTGATGCCGCAGCGCTTCAAAATAGATCGGCAGCTCATTGAACCAGTGGCAACGAGCATTGGCCAGCGGCGCTTGGTGGCATCGATCATCGAGATTGGCCGAACGCTCGGTATCAAGGTAGTGGCTGAAGGAGTGGAGACAATGGAGCAAGCCCAAGTTCTCCGTGAAATCGGATGCGACTTCTTGCAGGGCTACGTCTTCGCGAGGCCAATGCCGGCGCGTGAACTGGAACAATGGCTTCGCAGCATCAAGAGGCCGCAACTGGCCAGTAACGGGTAAATCGGCACCTTGGCGCTGCTGGCTATGCCTTTGATGAACCCTTCAGCAAATAAGAATTCACTTAATTCAACGGCACGTTCAGCCTGGCACTGGCAGTGATGGCGGAATAACCCGATGAACCGATGCCGTCATAGGAGCCTTGGGTGGCGATGGTAAGACCTGTCGGCGTCTTCATGCTCACGCCCCATTTGATGGCACCACGCAAGCCTTGCGGGCCAGTGGCGGTGGGATCAAGTGAGCCAAGACCATCAGCGGTGGTTAAGGTGAAGTTATAAATCAGTTCAGGTGCGATGCTCGCCTTATACCAATTGGCATCACCAAGGCTGAAGCCTTTGGCCACTTCGGGCGAGAACTTAAACTGGCCAAGCTGGCTGGTGACCGAAGGCACGCTGACCGAAAGGCCGTTCACATAAGCATCTGTGCTGTCGGTAAAGTAGGTAAAGCCGAAGTTGGGTTTAAAGGTGATATGATCACCAAACTGCCAACGCCCGGCAAGGGCAGCTGAGGCCAGCCAGCGGGTTGAACCAAATTGATCTGTGAGGGTTGGATCAAGTGCATCCGTCATGCTGTTAGACGAGCGACCATAACCGCCGCGTGCTTCGAGGAACACTTGGTCAGACAGGCGCATTGTGCCGTAAGGCCCGACCATCCAGCCCGTGCCTCCAGCTTGCAGGCCCGTGGTCTGGTTCATAAAATCGACTTGCCCATAAAAGCCCAGCAATAAGTTGCGGTTGAACACATAATCAACGCCACTGCTCAGCAGGCCGAACTTGGATTGTTGTGTGGAGTTGATCGCAGCGTAAGTGCCTTGCATCCACACATCCAGTGGATTGAACTGATGAGCACTTGCGGATGATGAGGTATTAAGGCCCATGCTTGCTGCTTGTTTTTGTTGGGCTTGGTCGTTCCACTTCATGATTTGGCTAAGCGAAGTATGGAAGGTTCCAGTCATATCACCCGAAGTGCTCATCTGTGCACTAAAAGGCCCAGAGTAATTGAGCTGGTTCACCCCTTGCGTCTCACCCAATTGGCGCAGGGCCCCATAAACCATTTGTTGCAGGCCCAAGAAGTCTTGCATGCCTGCACCTGAAGCAGGCGATGTCAGGGCTGGAATGACAGTTCCACTCTGACTGCTGTTCTGGTTAGCCAAAAGCCCTGAGCGCAATGTTGTTTGTGGCTGGCCTGCTGGCTGATCAGTAAGCCCTGTACCTGGACCACCACCGCCTGGTGCATCATTCAACCGGTCAATGGTGCCGTCCATGCTCCACAAGTTGCTCACGATGGCATTGTTACGGTCAGCGATAAAGCTGCCAATGGCAGTGACCGTAGGGCCAACACCATTTTGCACAATTATTGTCTGCTGAACTTGAGGTGCTGGCGCATAAGACCCATTGCCCGCTTGGTTGGCATCAATCACACAGCTGCCAGACTTCAAGAACGTGACCGTTGAGCCCAATGGCGGTATGCTGCACACACCAGCCCCGCTTGTCGCATCAATGCTAAATGTTACCGCATTGCCCGAAGCGCCACCTGTTGCTGCCACAGTATATGTACTGCCACCCGCTGCCACCACTGCTGGCGGTGTGGAGGTAAAGACAATCGTTTGTGCAGCTTGGCTGATGGTGAAGCTCTTGGCCACATCAGCTGCTGCCAGATAATTGGCATTGCCCAATTGCGAGGCGGTAATGTTGCACTGGCCAGCTGTAACGAAAGTCACCGTCGCACCATTCGTGCCACCCGTGGTGCAAACCCCCGTGCTCGTCGATGCAAAGGTGACAGCATTACCCGAAGCGCCGCCCGTGGCGCTCAAAGCCACCGTGCCATTCGGCACATAAGTTTGCGTTGCAGGTGGCGTGAAGGCAATCGTCTGCGCCGCTTGACTCACCGTCAGGGTGAAGGATTGTGATGCATTGGGCAGCACCCCATTGGCGGCGGCAATCGTTAATGGGAAGTCACCAGCAGCAGTTGGAGTGCCAGACAAAGTTGCTGTGCCATTGCCGTTATTGACGAATGTTACGCCAGCAGGCAACGCCCCAGTTTCAGACAAAGTCGCAATCGGCGTGCTCGTTGATGTAACAGTAAAGCTTCCAGCTGTTCCCACCGTGAAACTTGTTGCGTTAGCACTGGTGATGACAGATGTTTGATTGACAGTCAGAGTGAAGCTCTGCGTCGCATTGGGTGCAACGCCATTATTGGTCGCGATGGTAATTGGGTAAACACCACCAGAATTTGCCGCAGCGGTTCCTGACAATGTAGCCGTTCCATTGCCATTATCTACAAAGGTAACCCCCGATGGCAAAGCCCCCGTTATAGTCAAAGCCGCAGTGGGATTGCCAGTAGACGTGATTGTAAATACTCCAGACGCCCCAACTGTAAAAGTAGTGGCATTGGCACTGGTGATGGCGGGTGCTGCAACGTAAGTGAACTGATCCCCCAAACTCGTGGCGCTGGTGCCACCTATAGTCGTCACACGCGCGTCCACAGTGCCGCTGCCCGCAGGCGATGTGGCGGTGATCGAGGTTGCAGAGTTAACAGTAATGCTCGTTGCACTCGCCGCGCCGAATGTGACCGCGGTGGCACCTGTAAAATTAGTGCCCATAATCACAACACTTGTACCACCTGTAGCGGGGCCAGAGGTTGGCGAAATGCCGGTAACAGTGGGTGTCGCCACATAAGTATATTGATCCGCCCCACTCGGTGCACTGGTTTGGCCCAGCGTCCTTACAGTTATATCCACCGTGCCAGCCACGCCAGGTGGGGCTACCGCGATCAACTGGTCACTTGTATATGATATCGTCGTTGCAGCAACGGCGCCAAACTTTACACTTGTGCTGACAGTATCGAAATTTGCGCCATTGATCGTTACATGAGTGCCGCCAGCAGTTGAACCTGTAGCTGGGCTGATGCTGGTGACCGTGGGGGGCACTGGCAATGCCAACACCGTAAAGCCAGTGTCAAGCGTGACGACCTCCGAACCAGTCTGCACACGAACATAAGTCGCACCCAAGGGGGCGTTGGAAGGAATTGCAATCTGCGCTTTGGCGTCAGNNTTTGCACACGAACATAAGTCGCGCCCAAAGGGGCGTTTGCGGGAATAGTAATCCGCGCTTGGGCGTCAGTGTCTGAAATCACAGCCAGCGAAGTAGGATCAACGGTGATGCCGGATCCAAAAGTGAGTATCGGTATCCCAGATAAAAAATGGGTACCAACACCAGTCAGTTCAACATCCATTTCCGTTTGGCCCAACCCGCCAGCAGTTGGCGATACCGAGCTCAAACTGGGGGGAGTGCCATCAGTGTAAGAGAACAAATAATTGCCACTGGCATTGGTGCCAACTGCCGTGACAACTTTGACATCAACGGGGTTAATTCCAGAGCTAATAATATCATAATCAGAAGGAGTTCTGGCGGTGATTGAGCTGTCTGAGTTGACTACAAAACTGCTATCGTTTCCGCCAAACATAACTCTAGTCGCACCTGTGAAGCCAGAACCCGTGATCGTAACTAAAGTGCCGCCAGCAAGCGGACCGGAAGGTGGCGTGACTGTCGAGACCACAACCGGAGTGCCAACAATGAGCTGCAAATCTATCGCGTTTTGGCCGGGTAAAAAGCTGATCGACCCACAACCAACCGCGCAAGCATCGGCGCGGGAAACTTGGAAGTCAAAAGTGCCGGGGTTTGGCGCAGTTACATTGAACTGATAAGTACAGGTTTGAAAGTTATCGAGTAAAAATATGAGATCAATTTGGTAGGTGATGGGGACACGATTCCCGTTACATGTTGTAGAAAAATTAGAAAATTGGATTCCTGTGCTGCCATATGGCAGTGGTACTGAGCTTTCCACATCGTACAATGTTACGCCATTCGGGTTGATGGCCGTGACGGCAATCGTCGCGGTCTGGCCAGGTTGAATATTGGCGGGACTGATTGTTGCTTTAGTAAATACACCCAGCAAGGTTTGGGCCTGGCTCGGGGTTGCGAGTAAAAATAACCCCAGCAAAAGCAGCAAACGAGCGAAATAGCGCGTAAATAATGAGATTAATGCCAAAACCCCAGCTCCCAAGCTCAGCTCGTCATCCCATAAGCTGATCGGCATCTTGAGAATTAAGGAGGATTCATTTGGGGGTAAAGCCAAAAGTAAACAAATCGTTAATTTATTAGGGAAGTTTGATTTCCTTTCAGCAGGATCACAAAACTTTCAACCTGAAAATGTAATTCTAATCGGATCTAAGCCTTTGCATCGCCTTAGAGGACAGCAAAAGGCTCTAGTGGTGCTCCCTACGGGAGTCGAACCCGTCTTTGCAACGTGAGAGGCTGCCGTCCTAACCGATAGACGAAGGGAACCCATTTTTACGGGCATTCACGCCTTAGGGCCTCAAAGCGCGCAATGCAATATAGCTGATAGCCTTTCCATGGCCAAAAGCAGGCCAACAAATAACACGATCAAAACTCAGTCTATGATATAGACCAGAGCTACTTAAGCTTTTGCCCAGCCGTCATTTTAGGTTTTCAATACTCCCACCATGCCCACGCAACTCGAATTCACTGCAACTGAAGCCAACCGTCTCGACAAGTTCCTAGGTTCGCAATGCGCTGAAATCAGCCGTGCGCGTTTTCAAAAGCTTATTGCTGATGGCCATGTCAGTGTTGATGGCGTCTTGCAACACGACAGCGGACTAAAATTAAAGCCGGACCAGTTGGTAGTCGTTGTGATGCCTGAGGCAACGGCACCCGAACCCCAAGGCGAAAACATTGAGCTTGATATTGTGTATGAGGATAAAGACCTCATTGTCATCAACAAGCCGCAAGGCTTAGTGGTTCACCCCGGTGCAGGCAATGAAACGGGAACCTTGGTCAATGCGCTGATTGCCCATTGCGGTGATTCACTTTCCGGCGTTGGCGGGGTGAAACGCCCTGGCATTGTGCACCGCATTGACAAGGATACATCGGGGCTTCTGGTGATCGCCAAAAATGATGCAGCACATAGTTCCTTGTCGGAACAGTTTGCAGCACATGGCCGCGATGGCAGATTGCAGCGCGAATATCTAGCCTTTATCTGGGGGCAACCTGAGCGGCGCGGTGGCACTATTGCAACTGGGCTGGAGCGATCTTCCGCCAACCGCCAGAAAATGGCTGTGTCGAAATCACAAACCGCTAAACAGGCCATCACGCATTGGCAGGTGGAAGAAAATTTCGGCGTTGCCTCGCTTTTACGTTGTAAGTTGGAAACCGGCCGCACCCACCAAATCCGCGTTCACTTGGCCCACCTCGGCCATCCACTGTTGGGCGATAACGTCTATGGTTCCGGCTTCAACTCCTCAAAGGTCAAGCTTTCGCCCGCCACGCGCGATGCTTTGGGCCAAGTGCGCGGTCAAGCGCTTCATGCTTCTGTGTTGGGGTTTGAACACCCCAGAACTGCAAAGCAGTTACACTTTGAAATCCCCTTGCCTAAGGCGCTTGAGGCATTGCACAATGCCCTGAAGCAGGGCTGAATAAAGCTCAGCCATAGTTGTAAATTTAGAAGTTATGTTCCCCGTTCAATCGAGCCAAGCTTCAATCATTATTTGCAGGACATCTTAGCCCCATGCTGAAAGTCGCATTTGCATTAATCGCCATCTCGCTCTTTTCTGGGTCCGCCTACGCAGATGGCATCGATTGCACCAAAGCCGCAGATGCAGTTGATAAAATAGTTTGCGCCAGTGATGAATTGAAAGCCCAAGACAAGACGATGGCCGAGCTTTACGCTGTGGCAAAAGTGAACATGTTTGGCCAAGGGCCATCAGGTGAAATTGCAGAGCAGCGCACTTGGCTGTCTGAGCGTAAGGACTGTAGCAAGAAGAGCGACGTCGAAACGGAGCAGTGCTTAATTGAGGTTTATAAAGACCGGAACGCTGAACTTGCATTCGCCATCATGCCCACCGCGCCGGAAAAAACCTTGCAGGTGCTGAACGATCAAAAAAACAAAACCGAACCAGTGTTTGAGGCGATGTCGATCTTTGCCTCTGAGCCGGACGGAAGTGATTGGTCCAATTCAAAGCTGGAAACCAAACGCAAATCAATACTCGACTTGGCAACGCCCATATTTCAAACGCTGCAGAAAGGCGATGATGACAGCAATCCCTATGGACACCTCACGAATGATCTATTGGAGGATGCCGGCTTAAAAGCACCAGAAGACATCTTGAAATCGAGCAAATCTTTTGGTGGGTTCTTGAAAGCGGCAACACTTGGAATTGACAATATTAAACTGCCTTGTGGTTATGTCACCACACATCCGGGACTTTTGGCAGCAACTGAGTCCTATTTTGGTTCCACCATGGATAACCAAATAATAAACAGCGATTGCGTTTCAATTGCGCCAACTACGCCTCAATTTACAACCCTCGTCAAACAGATCAATGATGGTTGGCCACAATGTGATGGCACAATAAGATTTGGTGCGTTTCGTAGTTTCGGTGTAGCAGTGGATGAAGCACTCGCGCCATCCGAACAGCTAATTAATGAATTCGCNNAGAAAAAGCGCCAGCCCTTGACGGCGTGAGCAAGACTGTAATTCAATCCAGCACCCGAGAGCTTGCGGACTATTATGTGAAATATCTGAAGGTGGCACCTGATAAGGCCGCGACATACGCAATTGCCCAAATTGACCATGTTTTGAAAACCGGCCAACAATGTGACGAATGACCATTCACGCTAGCTAATTAACTGAACACATAACTGTGACTTTAAATGTTACATACCCCCTTTAATTTTGCCATACTGCACTTATATTCGCTTGTGGGAAGCGGCGAAAATTTACGCCGGAAAGGACAGAACCATGGCTAAGTCTATGAATTTGCCTATGATTGCCAGCGGAGAGGGNNAGCCTCAACCGCTATATGCAGGAAATTCGCAAGTTCCCTATGTTGACGGGCGATGAAGAATATATGCTCGGCAAACGCTGGAAAGAACATCAGGATCCTAAGGCTGCTGAACGCCTTATCACGTCACATTTGCGTCTCGTGGCCAAGATCGCCAT
>PLXI01000100.1 GCA_003151375.1 Hyphomicrobiales bacterium | reverse complement strand
AGCCTTGGCGCGCCTTGAAGCGCGGGTTGGTTTTGTTGATGATGTATATCCGGCCCTTGCGGCGAACCAATTTGTTGTCACGGTGGCGCTTGGCCAGAGACTTCAGTGAATTGCGAACTTTCATCGATTTAATCCATAAATATCGGGCCAGTGGCCCATAAGTTGAGCTTCGCATAGGCGATGGCTTCCCACCTGTCAACCCGTGTTCTATTAGTGATAATATGATGATTTCAACTGATGCCCTATTTTCCACTGCCGCACTTGTTTTGGGGCTGGCAGTCGCTGGCTTGATGTATAGGATGGAAAAGCGTCCACGTAAGGATTTGCGCCCACGGCTCTTTCCGACAACTTTGGTGCTATTTCTAGGCATGATGTTGGCGCTGGGGGCAGGCTTTCACTTGCTGGGCCTTGCCGGGCTTAAGCCGCCGCCGCACTAAGCCTATTGGTTCAACAAAAACACCACATAGCCTGTGAAGAATGGATTGTTTGCCAAACTTGGTGGGGCCACCCAATCGCCACCTTGCAATAAGCCGATTTTAAAATTTACCTTCAAGCCACTTAGCTCAGCAAGATAGGTCTCATAACCGGGAATAACATGGCGGCCCTGATAAATTTGCAAAACAACCTCATCCACCGTGCCGCTGAGCGTTTGCAACCCTGCGGGGCTGGCATGCGCACTCCAATCAAGCAAACCTGTGACGCCGAGTTGATAGTTGGTTGGCAAGCGGGCCCGCACTTTTTTAAGAAATTGTGCATAATTCTCTAAATGCTTCGTGCCCGCGTCGAAATCAATTTGCAGTCCGGCAATGTTATTGCCGCTGCTACGCCAAGCCTCAAGATGGGCAAGAATGTCATTTAAAACGGCGTCGTTCCATTCAATGGTTTGGGCGCGGTAAACCACCCACACTTTGGAGCCAATGATATGCGGCGCAGCGCTGCGTTGTGAGATAACCTTTGGGCGAGAGTTGCCACCAACAGCGCCTTTGACTTCACCTGCCAAAAGATAAATTTCCTTGACCTGCTGCAATGCTGGCTGTGGCTGCACCCCAGCCCAAAGCCAGAAAGCGTGATAGTTTTCAGCGCGCACGATCTCGGCCTTGGCACCAGCCACAGTGCAGAACAGAGCCACAAGGCAGGCAACAAGCTTACCAATAATACTTAAGTGCCTTGGCCCAGACCGTGTCACCATAGCTGCCCTTCAATTCATCATGCCAAGCTTTGCGCATAGGTTTTGGCATGTCGGTTCCATCGCAGGTATTGTGACCCACCGGCTCATAGCAATGCACGGCGCGAAACAGGGCATAGGCCCTGTCATCACGCGTGGCAGATTTATCTTTCATGACGTCGATGAAAATATCTTGTTGCGCCAATGGCGGCCCAGAAAACAAAGTGCCGGTACCGCCCAATTCATCTTTGTCGCCCACCACAATATTATCGACACCCATCAAGCGGTAAAAATCAGCCAAACACATGCGCCCGCGAATATCATGGGCGTTGCCGTTCAGGATGTTTGCAACGGCGACAATGTCTGGGCAGATATAGCCTTCTTTGCGCCCCGCCCACCGGAAAGCACTGAAGAGATCAATCGGTTGGCTTTGCGAGGTATCAGCCGTTGCAGCAGCAACGGGTTTAGCGGGCAGCAATTTGATATCGTCGAGAAATCCTTTAAAATGCCCTTGCACCAGATCGCGAGACAATAGCCNNAGTGGCCTGTTGCCGCAAGATGATCGGGCCAGCCACATAATCTAACAGTTGCTTGCGGATTGCTGTGTCTTGAATGAGCGAATCTTTCGCAAAGTCCCCGCCAACATTTTTATGGCGCTCATCAAACATGGCGAGCGCAAGTTCCAATGTTATACGCTGATACGCAGATTGCGCCGCAGGAAACATGTTCACATAGACATTTCGTGCTGAAGCATCATTGGTGGCATCCAAAGCTGCGGCGCGCAAAAGTTGGCGGCTGAATTCAACATAACTCATTTCTGCAGGAATTGGCTTTTCCGGTAAATGTGCCAGAACAGCCTTGGCGTCCTTGTCCACATACCAAGCGCGCGCGGCGAGAAGATACTCAAACAGTTCAGGATCGCTGACAAAGCGTGAACGCTGCGCTTCCAACACATCGCTCTTTACACCCGCTACTGGCTTACCATCATTGTCCTTTTGCTCGCGCAACAAACGTAAATCCTGCACAGCAAGCAACATGGGGCTGGAATTGCTATTGGTATAAGCTTCAACCGGCAGTTTAAAATCCATCTCATTGACGAGGGCAAAGCTTGTTTCATCAACTTCCCCGCCAGCAGCCAGCTTCGCATAAATTTCAGCTTGCTTAGCCGTGTCTCCACCCAACCAATAAACGCGGCGCAATAAGCCTGTGGCAGAAGCAGCATAAGCACCCGTGGGATAATCCTTCAAATAAGCATTCAGCGCATCAAGTGCATTGTTGATCGCGACTTGACTGACTTTGTCTTTTTGCAGGGTGCCATATTCATCAAAAGCATTGGATTGTGCTGCCAAAAGCAGAACGCGCGCTTGCATATAATGTGCGGCCTCTTTCACCCAAGGCTGATTAGCGTTTGCGAGAGCTGCAAAAGCTGAAGCATCAAAGTGGTCAGTGAGATAGAAAGGGTTGATCGCTGCCAGATAAGCGAGAAACTCTTTGGCTGCGGGTTCTTCCACCTGCTGATCGAGCCTCGCAGTGTTTGTCGCAGGAGAGTCGCATTCGATGGCCTCGCGGACGGCTTTCAGTTTGGCCTTGGCTTCTTCTGAAATGCTGTTGTCTGCAGCCACAGCAGCCAAAAATTGTTCTTTGCCTTTTACATCACTGACGCAAATGCTGCCTTCGCCTGTGGCACCTTGCGTTGCATCGTCACTTGACGTCGCCTGTTGTGGGGTGAATGAGTCGACAAAGTTTGACCACCCATCATCAAACAGAGAGGCATCACTCGGTTTTGGATCAGGTCCAGCACCACGCGGAGCGGTTGAGAGCTTTTGCTTATGGGCATTGGCCATCAGATAAATGAGATTGATCCGCGTATCATTGCTGGGCGCTAGAAATCCCAAAATGTCACAACCAGAAAAACCCGAAATAAATACCTTCATAGAAGCCGAACAACTAAAATCTCCACTGGCAAAAGCAGGGAGATTGAACATTGAAACAAAGCAAAAAAACGCGACAGCCCGAATTATGTTATGCATGTTGCACCTCTTTTCACCACGCTAATATATTGGCAGCCAAGTGCAACAACAACAAAACTTATAATTTCAACAAGGCCTCAATTTCAGCAAGCTGTGGCATAGAAGGTGCCGTGCCATGACGCGTAACGGATAGCCCAGCCGTTGCGGCACCAAAGCGTGCGGCTTCTTCGGGTGTCGAACCCTTAGACAAAGCCGCAGCAAAGCAGCCGTTGAAAGCATCGCCAGCGCCAGTGGTGTCTACGACCTTACCCACTTTAAAAACTGGAACATGAACCGATAACCCGCGCCCATGCAGCAATGCGCCTTGGCTTCCCAGTGTGATCAAGGCCATACCCACGCCGCGCGCCACCAAAGCCTCGGCCGCTTTGCGCGCTGAGGCAACGTCTTTGACGGCAACACCAGTCAGCGCCGTGGCTTCACTTTCATTGGGTGTGCAATAATCACACACCGCCAGAACTGAAGTGTCAAAAGCCGCAGCCGGTGCCGGATTAAAAATTGTTATCACACCTGCTCCCTTGGCCTTACGCAAAGCATAGGCCGAAACCGCTGCCGGCGTTTCCAGCTGCGTCATGAAAACGGCACTGCCCGCTATGGCATCCATAGCCCCATCGACATCAGCCGTGCTCACTTGCCCGGAAGCCCCAGGCACAACCAAAACTGCATTATTGCCAGAACCTTGCTCGATGAAAATATAAGCAGCGCCTGTGGCGTGTTTTTCATCCTGCGGGACATGCGTGATAATGCCCTCAGCGCGCCACATGGCCAACGCCTGATCGCCAAAAGAATCAAGCCCCACGCGCGAAATGAAACTTACTTTTGCGCCTGCCCGTGCCGCAGCGACTGCTTGGTTAGACCCCTTGCCACCTGGCCCCAGCGCAAATTTCTTACCCAGCACGGTTTCACCCATGGCCGGTTGGCGCTTGGCGGTGAATTGTAAATCCGCGGCATAAATGCCAAGGATCGAAACGCCTTCTTTGGTCATGGCTTGATTGAGTCTCCGCTATGCTGTGACACTATTCAGCATTAAGGTGCTTGGCAAATCGATATACACCCCTCGCAAAATCGGCAGGAGCCATCATGCGTATTGAATTCATCAAGCCCGGCAATAACGTTCCAAAGGAGATCAACGTCATCATTGAAGTGCCCGCCGGCGGTGAGCCAATTAAATATGAAATGGACAAAGAGGCCGGCACCTTGGTGGTTGATCGTTTCCTCTATACCGCCATGCGTTATCCCGGCAACTATGGCTTCATCCCCCACACCTTGTCAGAAGATGGCGATCCGGTGGATGTTCTGGTGGCCAACCAACGCGCCGTGGTGCCAGGTGCTGTGATGGCGTGCCGCCCGATTGGGGTCTTGAGAATGCAGGATGAAGCAGGCGGCGATGAAAAAATCATTGCTGTGCCGGTTCCGCGCCTCACGCGCCGTTATGAAAATGTGCACAACTATCTCGATTTGCCCGACATCACTGTTCAGCAAATCCAACATTTCTTTGAACACTATAAAGATTTGGAACCGGGCAAATGGGTGAAAGTTTTGGGCTGGGGCAATGCCATTGAAGCCGAAGGCCTGATCTTGGACGGTATCGAACGTTATAAACAGAAAAAGCCTCGTTAACCATAATTGATAGTTAACACTTTACTAACGCTCTGTGCCATTGCAGGATGGGGCAGATGCGGCGCTGTGATAAGGGGATCACCATGCGCAAAAGTGTGGGTAAAGTTTTGGGCCTAGCCGTGGCTGGCGCAGGTTTTTTGTTTTCAGCAATGGCAACCGCGCAGGCGGAATCCAACGGCGTAACTGTTTTGGGCCTCAGCTGCGATAGCTATGCAACCACGGCCGCAGACATTGCCACGAAGAATATAATGCAGCGCGCCAAAGCGTTAGATACCAATCAGCCGGGCAAAGTTTTGATGATTGCTGCGGGTCGCAAGTTTTATATGCCACCGCGCCAATTGGATCAGGATACTCTGGCCCCAATTTCAGCTTACGACCGGATGACTGCATGGCATGAAGCCTTTGCCGACGCCAAGTATCAATGCCTGCATGCTGACGACATTAGCGTCGAAGTGACGAAGTAAACCAACCCTCCGTAGGCGGACCAAATCCGCCCATGGGGAGCGTTTTTATAATCTCAATGCGCGCGGGAAATGCAGAAAGCGACAGCCTCTGTCAGCGCTTCTTTCCATTCGCTATCGGGGAAAATTGCCAGCGCATCACAGGCGATTGAGCCGTAATGTCGCGCACGATCTATCGTATCAGCCAGCGCGCCATGTTTTTCCATCAGCTTGGTGGCATAGGTAAAATCATCCGCCGTCTGCTCACCTTTTTCCATCACGCGCTTCCAGAAATTGCGCTCTTTTTCAGCACCTCGCCGAAATGACAGAACCACCGGTAAAGTTATTTTGCGTTCGCGGAAATCATCGCCAATGGCTTTGCCCAGTTCGGCCTGCTTGCCGGAATAGTCCAGGGCATCATCGACAAGCTGAAATGCTATGCCAAGATTGCGCCCATAAGATTCAAGTGCCTCTTGCTCATTGCGTGGCCGAGCGGCGATGACCGCGCCGACTTTCGCCGCCGCCTGAAACAGCGCTGCAGTTTTGGCACCCACAACTTTCAAATAGGAATCTTCCGTCGTGGTGGTATCTTGGGAAACCGAAAGTTGAAGCACCTCGCCCTCAGCAATTGTGCATGCTGCGTCAGACAGAATGCGCAAACATTCGAGATTGCCTGTTTCCACCATCATTTTGAAAGCTTGGCCGAGAAGATAATCGCCCACCAACACCGAGGCCTGATTGCCCCAAATCACCCGGGCGGCCTGTTTGCCACGGCGGATATCACTCTCATCCACCACATCATCATGCAAGAGGGTTGCGGTGTGCATAAACTCCACCGACATGGCCAATTTCAAATGATGCAGCCCGGCATATCCGCACATGCGCGCAGCTGCAACCGTCAGCATAGGGCGGATACGTTTGCCGCCGGAGTTGATGAGATGACCAGCCAGTTCGGGAATCAGTTCCACATGGCTTTGGGCTTTTTCCAAAATAAAGTCATTCACCCGCGCCATGTCTGCAGCCGTCAGTTGAACCAGATTGTCTAAACTGGCTTTATGCTTCTCACTTCCGCTTTCAAATGCAATGACAACGCCCATTTTACACACTCCTTGGATAGAACATGCCACTTGCATAAAATTTTGCCAATGGGCGCTTTGCCGCTGGTAACCAATTTGCAAGGCTGGTAACCACATCGTAACCATCGCCGTTTACGTATGAAGGATCATGCAAGTGGCAACAGACCTCGCCGGTTTATCGCAAGCACGCTCCTCTGTGGCTGGCATCACGCCAAGCTCAATGACCGATGATGCGTTTTTGGGCGGCAAGCTTAAAATCTTACAGCCTGAAAAAGGCTATCGCGCCGGCATTGATGCCGTGTTTCTGGGCGCAGCTGTCCCCATAAAGGACGGTGACACAGTTTTTGAAGTCGGCATTGGAGCTGGCGTGGCTTCGCTTTGTTTGCTGGCGCGCAACGCCAATATTCTGGTCACCGGAATTGAATCCAACACGCGTTATGCCATTCTGTGTGAGCAAAATGCCAAGCGAAACAATTTTTCCGATTCGGTCCGCGTTATTCATGCTGATGTCAAAGATGCCATGCGCCGCGATCTGGCAGACATGCCAGCCCATGGCTCCTTCGCCCACGCTTTTGCCAATCCGCCCTATTTTGAAGAGGGCAAGGTCACCCAATCGCCAAGCCTGCTAAAAGCGGCTGCTCATAGTTTTGCACCAGATGATTTAGAACAATGGATAAAGGTTCTCCACGCCATGGTGACTTTGCGCGGCACAGTCACGCTGGTTCACCGCGCCGAAACCTTGGGCAAACTGTTGAGCTCAATGGAATCCAAATTCGGCGATATTCGCATTGCCCCACTTTATGCTCGCGAGGGTTCAGCTGCTTCACGCGTAATTGTGCAGGGTGTTAAAGGCAGCCGCGCGCCGATGCAGCTCTTGCCAGGCATGGTGTTACACACCGAAGACAATAATTTCACCGCTGATGCCGAAGCAGTGTTGCGCGAAGGCGCCACTTGGAACCTGCGGTAACCTTCCGCCTTTATTCAGCCATTTTGCAGCGCGAACTTCCCTTAATACTGCGGCAGAAGGGCGCTTGCCCATTGCTTCAAGCCTATGATAGGCTTTGCGTACTAAGGTATAGGAGTGGCACATGGGTTTAATCCGTAACATTGTGATATTGGGCCTGGGCTTTCTGGTCGTCAAATTGGCCCAACGCATGTTGGCCAATGTTCATGCCCAACAGGAAAAAGTGACGGTCAAAGTGAATGAAACGGCTGGCCGCATTCCAAAGCTGAAGCTTGACCCCATCACCGGCATATATCGCCCCGAAGTTTAAGTTCTTCCATTTTTTTGAAAACTGTACCCCAATCGCGATATGGGCGCACTGTTGTATCTCAAATCAGCGATTGAACTATGATCGGCCAAAGGCAAAAGTGATATTGCCTTGAGAGCTGTGGTACTGAGTGAGATTATGAGCCATGTATGCTACAAGGTCCATTTGAAGCATAGCTGGTTGATTTCATGTTTCTGTCCGTTTTCGACATCTTTAAGATCGGCGTAGGGCCTTCATCATCACATA
>PLXI01000168.1 GCA_003151375.1 Hyphomicrobiales bacterium | reverse complement strand
CCGCCGATTTGCCTGAGGCTTGCACCATGGCATAGCCACCCCAGGAACGCTGGCCCAGTGGTGGATATTTCGCAGCTTTCACCAAAGCACGTGCATGTTCAGCAGAATTGATCATCGGCGCAATCACCACTGATGAGCCGAAATCTAAGGCCTGGCCGATGAGGCCGGGATCATTCCACAACACGCGGGTGATGACCGGCTTGCCCGCTGCCGTAATTGACGCTGCCATTTCGCCAGCGCTGTCCATGCCAATGAGCCCATGCTGCAAATCCAGCGTCACACCGTCAAGTCCAGCACGCGCTAATTGACCTGCCAATTGCGCGCCGGGGATGCCCATCCATGAAAACAGGAAGGGCTTGCCGTCATGCAATCGCGCCCGAAGGCTCATTTCTGTGCTGCTTTTAGCTGTTCGCGCGCATCAGCCAGTTTTTGTGCCATGGTGCTTTTGATGATGTCAGCTGAGACAGAAACACCTTTGGCTTTGAAATCTTGTTTCAGCTTATCAATCACATCCACTTCACCGTGCTTTTCCAAATCGGTGGAAACCAAGCTTTTGGCATAGGCAGCGGCATCTTTGTCTTTCAAGCCAAGCAGGTTAGCCGCCCACTGGCCGACCAGTAAGTCACGTTTAGCACGCACAGCGAATTCAACTGATTCATGCGCCGCAAAAGCGCCTTCTGCTGCTTTTTCACGATTATCGAAGGTTGTCATGACTCGCTCTCCATAAAACTCCCATCTATCAAGTAGTGGGAAAAAGCCACAAATCAAGCCAAAAATACAGTTTGTGCAGTGCAATAAAGCAGACTATGAAGCTCGCTTTCCACAGGGCCTCATAAAACCTCTTTTAGAGTGGCTCGCATGTTAGTATCCGCAGGGTCAGTGATTTGAGGATTCTCCCGATGAATGGTAAGCGCACACAGCTTTATGAAGGCAAGGCCAAGATCTTATATCAAGGCCCAGAGCCAAATACGGTGATTGTGCACTTCAAGGATGATGCGACAGCTTTCAATGCCGAAAAAAAGGCAGTGATTGAAGGCAAAGGTGTGCTCAATCAGCGTATCTCTGAATTCATTTTCACCAAGTTGAATGATATCGGCCTGCCCACGCATTTTCTGCGGTCATTGAACATGCGTGAACAACTGGTGCGCTCGGTTGAAATCATCCCTCTCGAGGTGGTGATCCGCAACGTTGCGGCCGGGTCTTTGGCCAAGCGATTGGGATTAGAAGAAGGCACTGCTCTGCCACGCTCTATCATCGAATGCTATTACAAGAACGATAAGCTGGGCGATCCCATGGTGAATGAAGAACACATCACCGCCTTCGGCTGGGCCACACCTATGGAAATGGATGACATGATGCACATGTCCATCCGCATCAATGATTTCCTGTCGGGTCTGTTCATGGGAATTGGCATCAAGCTGGTTGATTTCAAACTGGAATTCGGCCGTTTTGTCGAGAATGAGATGATGCGTGTGGTTTTGGCGGATGAAATTTCGCCTGATAATTGCAGGCTTTGGGATATGCGCAACAATAACGCCAAGATGGACAAAGACATTTTCCGCCGTGATCTTGGAAGCTTAGTTGACGCTTATCAAGAAGTGGCGCGCCGTTTGGGCATCATCCAAGAGGGTGAAACCCCGCCACGTTCACGACCAAAACTGGTGAAGAGTGATTTATAAAATGAAAGCCAAAATTAAAGTCACCTTGAAGAACGGCGTGCTTGACCCCCAAGGCAAAGCTATCGAACATGCTCTGGGTTCAATGGGTTTTTCCGGCGTCAACGGCGTGCGCCAAGGCAAGTTCTTTGAAGTCGAACTGGCTGAGACCGACAAGGCCAAAGCCGAAGTGATGCTCAAACAGATGTGCGAAAAACTGATCGCCAATACAGTGATCGAGAATTACGCAATTGAGTTGGCCTGAGCGATGAACTCCGCAGTCCTGCTTTTCCCTGGCATAAACCGTGAGCATGACATGGTGCTGGCATTGCAACGCACCACTGGCAAAACGCCCCATGTGGTTTGGCATACCGACACCAACCTGCCCGCTGGCACCGATCTGGTCGTCGTGCCTGGCGGTTTTTCTTACGGTGATTATCTGCGCTGTGGTGCCATTGCCGCGCGCTCGCCGATCATGGCCGATGTGAAGGCCAAGGCAGCCAAAGGCCTTAAGGTTCTAGGCGTATGCAATGGTTTTCAAATCGTCACTGAGGCAGGCCTTTTGCCCGGCGCTTTGGTGCGCAATGCCGACTTGAAGTTCGTTTGCAAAGAAGTGCGCCTTCGCATTGAAAATAATCAAACTTTCTTCACCAACAAGACCGCTCAAGGCAGCATCGTCTCCTGCCCCGTGGCACATGGCGAAGGCAATTATATTGTTGATGCTGAAACTCTGAAACGCATTGAAGGCGAAGGCCGCGTGGTGTTCCGCTATGTTGAGGGCACAAACCCCAATGGTGCGATGAATGATATTGCTGGTATCTGCAACGAGGCTGGCAATGTGATCGGCATGATGCCGCATCCGGAAAACATGATCGAAGCGCTGCACGGCAAGCAAGATTGCGTGACCCTGTTTGAAAGTCTGTTGGCGGCTTAATCCGCGCCTATTTTAATCCATTTTTAAAACCGCACAGCCTAGATTGCGCCCAAACGTTAATGGGTTGCCCTGCATGACCACCGCCTTACACTTATCTTCGATCATCAAGCCTTCGATCAATATGGAGCGTCTGCATGCGGTCTTGTTCCCGCATTGGGCGCTATGGGCAATGCCGAGTCTGGTCTTGGCGCTTTGCGCCTTGATTGATGGAGCCTCACCCCGCATTGAAGTTGCTAATTTCGGTTACGCCGTTGTCTATATTTATTTCCCTCTGGCGTGGTTTTTAATGTTGTGGCGCTATGTGCGCTTCCACACTTTCGACTGGTTCTTGCACCGGGTATGGTGTGCCATGGTGCTTTATCTGTGGGTTAACTACACAGCCTGCTGTGTTGCTTTATTCAGCCACATGCTTTTTGCCTTCGGCTTTCCTCTTATCGATCATTCCTTAGCCGCCGCAGATCAGGCATTGGGATTTGATTGGAATGCCTATGCACACGTAATGTATGACCACCCGTGGGCCAATTTCATTTTCTCAAATTCCTATGCGAAACTAACCCTGAGCGGCATCGTGCTCACCCCCGTCATCGCGATTTTGCGAAATGACCGGATTCGCGTTATCGAGATCTGCTTCTTGATGTCGGCAACAGCGCTCACTTGCGTCGTTATCGCAGGGTTTTTTCCCGCATATCCGGCCACAGACAGCCTTGCCGATGCAGGTATTTTGCGCGCTATAGAGTTGAACGGTCGTCACTACCTTGCTGTTATATCGGCGCAGCTACATGCACTTCGTGAGGCCGCCCATGTTGTCATTGATCCACGAACAGCAGAGGGTTTGGTATGCTTCCCGTCGTTCCATTGTTGCATGGCCTTAATTATTTTTTATTGCAATCGAGGGCTCGGACCGGTGAGTTGGCTTGCCTATTTGACTGGGATCGTAATCATTGTCGCAACGCCAGTATATGGCGGTCACTATCTTGTCGATATCTTTGGTGGCGGTTTAATCACCTTATTTTATGTTTGGATCTGGAAAGTAAAGATTCTGCCGCGGCTTTCGCCATATTTACCCGGAACGTCTGCACAAGATTTTGCGCTGCCGCACTTTTTCAAGCGCCTATTATTCATGGCTAATTAAATTTAAACACCGCAGTTAAAATTTCCCACCGCTTCACCGTAAGTCCCGTTAATCCTAGATTAACGACATACCTTGGTATTCATTAAACCTATCGATTGCCGAGGAGACGTTAACATGTTGAGCAGCTTATTCAAAAAGTCTGAGACTGAAGTGCAACACAACGTGAATTTGAAGCATTCTGAGCAGGCGCTTCAAGACCGCGTGAACCGCATGATGCGGCATTCTATTAAGTTCGATTGGTCAACCGCAGCCATGACCCCAACGGTGACGCAACCGCGCACTCTTGCAGACCAAATGCACGGCAAAAAATCGGCTTAATCAGCCAAAAAATCGCATTGTGAATCTGGCCCTGTCCGCTTAAACGGCGGGGCATGAGCAAGCCTGAACCCACAATCACCCCAGAAATCGTCGCCGCACATGGGCTAAAGCCCGATGAATATGAGCGTTTTAAGAGCCTCATAGGCCGCGTGCCAAGCTTTACTGAACTGGGCATTTGTTCGGCCATGTGGAACGAACACTGCTCATATAAATCCTCCAAAAAATGGCTGAAGACGCTTCCCACCACGGGCCCGCGCGTGATCTGCGGGCCGGGTGAAAACGCTGGCGTGATCGACATTGATGACGGCCAAGCGATTATCTTCAAAATGGAAAGCCATAATCACCCGTCGTTTATTGAGCCCTATCAAGGTTCAGCCACCGGTGTGGGCGGCATATTGCGCGATGTGTTCACCATGGGTGCACGCCCCATTGCAGCATTGAACGCGCTGCGTTTTGGTGAACCTTCGCACCCAAAAACCAAGCACCTTGTTTCCGGCGTTGTTGCTGGCGTGGGCGGCTACGGAAACTCTTTCGGCGTGCCAACCCTTGGCGGCGAGGTGAATTTCCACGCTCGCTATAATGGCAACATCCTCGTCAACGCCATGGCCGTGGGTCTGGCTGATGCCGATAAGATTTTCTATTCCAAGGCCAAGGGCGTGGGCCTGCCCGTGGTTTACCTCGGCGCAAAAACCGGGCGCGACGGTATTCACGGTGCCACCATGGCATCTGCTGCATTTGAAGCCGATGCCGATGAAAAACGCCCCACCGTGCAAGTGGGTGACCCGTTCACCGAAAAATGCTTGCTTGAAGCCTGTCTTGAGCTAATGGCCTCAGGTGCTGTCATCGCCATTCAGGATATGGGTGCGGCAGGCCTCACATCTTCCGCCGTCGAAATGGGAGCCAAGGGCAATCTCGGCATTGAACTTGATCTCGATAAAGTGCCTTGCCGCGAAGAGGGCATGAGCGCCTATGAAATGATGCTCTCCGAATCGCAAGAGCGCATGTTGATGGTGTTACTTCCTGAGAAGGAAAAGCAAGCTGAAGCCATTTTCATAAAATGGGGCCTAGATTTTGCGATTATAGGCAAAACCACCAACACACTGCGCTTTGTGATTAAGCACCAGGGCGAAGTGAAAGCCGATTTGCCCATCAAGGAAATGGGCGACAATGCGCCGGAATATGACAGGCCGTGGGTTAAGCCTAAAAAACTGGCCCAGTTGAATCCTGCGGATGTGCCAGCGCCCACAAATTTACGCACCGCCTTGCTGCAAATTTTGGGATCGCCCGATATGTGCTCACGCCGTTGGGTGTGGGAGCAATATGATACGCTGATAGGGTCCAATTCCGCACAAATCCCCGGTGGCGACGCAGGCGTGGTGCGCATCAATGGCAAGAAGGCCATCGCCGTTTCATCAGATGTAACACCGCGTTATGTTGAGGCCGATCCCTTTGAAGGCGGCAAACAGGCCGTGGCTGAAAGTTGGCGCAACCTCACTTGTGTTGGCGCATTGCCCATTGCCTTCACTGACAATTTAAATTTCGGAAACCCAGAACGCCCCGAATATATGGGTCAGCTCGTCTTTGCCATTAAAGGTATAGGCGAAGCGGCGCGCGCGTTGGACTATCCAGTCGTGTCAGGCAATGTCTCACTTTACAATGAAACCATGGGCCAAGGCATTTTGCCAACGCCAACCATTGGCGGCGTGGGCCTGCTCAGCGATCTCACTAAAATGATGACCAACCGTTTCAAACAAGCAGGTGACGTGATCATTCTGATTGGTGGCCATGGCACGCAATTGGGCCAGTCGATCTATCTNNATGGAAATTTCGTCCGTACACTGATTAATGATCGCGCTGTGACAGCCGTTCACGATATTTCAGACGGTGGCCTGGCTATCGCTGTCATCGAAATGGCTTTGCCAACTGCCTTTGGCGCAAAGCTGGAAGCATTGGATCATGTGGCGCTGTTTGGTGAAGACCAAGCGCGTTATGTGCTCACCGCAACCCCTGCGCGCGCCATGGCGATTTTGGCCGCAGGCATGGAACAAAACATCCAACTAAGCGTTATCGGAGAAGTGACTGCAGGTGCCACACTTAAAATTGGCGCCACTGATGCTATTTCTATGGCAAATCTCCGCAGCGCGCATGAAAGCTGGTTTCCTGCCTTCATGAAGTCATAATTAGAACCAAAGAACTGATAATTGCGTATGTTTGCCATACCTTTAAGAACCAATTCAGACAGGAAAAATAATATGAAAATGAATAAATCTCTGGCAGTTAGCGCTGCACTTTTGGGCGTTCTCGCCGCCGCTTCAGCCAACACGGCTCAAGCGGCCCGTTCAGGTGTCAAAGTTGGCGTACTTGAATGCGTCGTTGCGCCTGGCGTGGGCCTGATCATCGTCTCATCCAAAGAAGTAAACTGTACTTTCAAAGGTAATGGCCACAACGAACATTACCATGGCAGCACTGGCAAGCTTGGCGTTGATATCGGCTTCACCAACAAATCATACCTGAGCTGGGTTGTTTTTGCCCCCGGTGAAGTGCACCGCGGCGCATTGGCTGGTTCCTATGTCGGCGCATCGGCGCAAGCCACGGTGATCGCTGGCCTCGGTGCCAATGTATTGGTCGGCGGTTGGAGCGACAGCATCAACCTGCAGCCGCTTTCAGTTCAGGGCCAAACCGGCCTGAATGTGGCAGCGGGGCTCGGCAGCCTGAATTTGCAACCTAGCCATTAATTCAGTCACGAAGTAAGCACCAAACCCGCCCCGCCTTCCCGGCACGGTGGGTTTTTCTTTGACCGGAGCCAAAAGGCACTGATTGAAGATCGCCCCTAGGCTGGCTATATAGTGAGCCAGAGGAAATCACATGGCCATGACTGCCCCAGATATTGAACGCTTCATCAAAGAAGCCCTGCCTGATGCCACGATCACCATCAGTGATCTGGCAGGAGACGGCAATCATTATTCCGCCAATGTTATTTCCGCCGCCTTCAAAGGCAAGAACCGCGTGCAGCAACACCAGATGGTCTATGCCGCCCTCAAAGGCCGCATGGGCGGCGAGCTTCACGCCTTAGCTTTGCAAACTTCATCACCACAGGAATGATAAAATGACCATCCATGACCAGATCGACAACGAAGTTAAAACCAACAATGTTGTGCTTTACATGAAGGGCACGGCAGATATGCCCATGTGCGGCTTTTCCGGCCGTTCAGTGCAAATCCTGCAGCAGCTAGGCGTGCCATTCAAAGATGTGAATGTTCTGGATAGCGCCGAAATTCGCCAAGGCATCAAGGACTATACCAACTGGCCCACTGTGCCGCAGCTTTATGTAAAGGGCGAGTTCATCGGTGGCGCAGACATCCTGATGGAAATGTATCAGTCTGGCGAATTGAAACAGCTTTTGGCGGATAAAGGCGTGGCTTAAAGCCATGCTCAATCTGTTCATCGGTGGCATTGGCTCTTGCGCCCTTGCCTCGCACCTCGCATTGGAAGAGGCAGCCGCTGTCTACAAAGTTACAAAACTGGATTTCAAAGCAGGTGAGCAAAAGAAGCCTGCATTTTTGAATATCAACCCCAAGGCACGTGTACCTGCTTTGGTGACAGACAAGGGCATTATCACCGAAACGCCCGCCATTTTATATTACATCGCCCAAAGCCATCCCAGTGCAAAACTCGCCCCAACTGATCCGTTTGATGTTGCGCATATGCAGGATTTCAATTCGTATCTCTGCTCCACGGTTCATCCACATCATGCCCATGGCATTCGCGGCTACCGTTGGTCTGATGACCCTGCGGTTATTGAGAGCCTCAAGATGAAAGTGCCCGCCAATCTCACTGAATGTTTCAAGCTGATTGAAGACAGCTATCTGAAAGGCTCGTCTGTTAGTGAACCATGGGTGATGGGCAAACAATTCAGCGTGGCTGATATTTACCTCTACACTTTGGCCACGTGGTTGGAAGATGATAAGGTGGACATCAACGCCCTGCCCAAAATCAAAGAACATCGCGCGCGCGTTGCCGCGCGGCCGGCCACTCAAAAGGTGCGCGCAACTTATGCTTAGACTTGCTGCCGCGTTGTTTCTCTTCAGCGCGACGGCGGTTCGAGCAGACATTATTATTGGCGTTGCTGGCCCAATGAGTGGTCAATATCAAGCCTTCGGGCAATCGATGCTGAATGGCGTGAAGGCGGCTGTCGACAAGATCAACGCTTCAGGCGGCCTGCACGCAGAACAGCTCACCATCATCAGCGCTGATGATCAGTGTGATATAATAAAAGCTAAGGAGGCAGCTAATAGGCTTCTGGCACAAAATGTTGATGTGGTGATTGGTCATTTCTGTTCCAATCCAACCCTTGAAGCCGCCAAGATTTATGACAAAGCCGGCGTCACCTTGATCGCGCCGAGTGCGGCCCTTCCAGTACTCACCGAGTCAGGTCTCTCAACTGTTATCCGCATGACCACCCGTTTGGATGCCCAAGGCGCATTTGCTGCCAAACGCATTTTGGCCAAGAGGCCTAATGCCAAATTGGCCGTGGTTGATGATGGCTCAACGGATATGAAAGCAATCACCGCCAGCTTCGCAGCCGCTTATGGCAAGCCCCCCACCATTACGGCCAGCATCGTGCCCGACCAGAAGGATTTTGCTGAAGTTATTGCCAAATTGAAGGCCAGCAACATTGACACCGTTTATCTGGCAACAAGCGGGTCAGACGCCGGGCGCCTAACCACTCAGGCTGCTAAATCCGGCTTGGATTTAAAACGCTATGGCCCTGATTCCTTGCTCATCGACACCTTCTGGTCAGCCAGCGGCGCAGACGGTGAAAACACCTTGGTGAGCTTTCCTTCTGATCCTGAAAATAGCTTTGAAGCCAAAGCCTTATCAAGAGATTCGAAAGCTTTAGGTCAGGCCACCGATGGGCCATTTCTACCTTCCTATGCAGCCGTTCAGCTCTTTGCTGCGGCCGCTGAGGAAGCAGGAGCCCATTCCAAAGGCAAAATCGCCGAAACTCTCAAATCTGGAGATAGCTTTGCAACCATCCTTGGGCCATTGCGGTTTGACGCCAAGGGTGACGGACAAGACTTGCGATTCAACTGGTATTCCTGGAACAATGGGGTGTATCAGACCATCGCAGCAGAGAGTCCCTAATGCGCGCTTTTTTCGTTCAAATAAAATGTGAACTTGGCAAATCCTACCAAGTGGCCACTGCCATTGGCGATGCGGAAATCGCCTCAGAAGTTTTTTCAACAGCTGGCGAATATGACCTTCTGGTGAAGTTCTATTTGAAAGATGGCGAAGATATCGGCCACTTCATTGCACAAAAAGTGCAAACCATTCCCGGCATCAGAGACACTTTCACCACCGTCACCTTCAAGGCCTTTTAATCACAGATGATCCCACGTTATTCACGCAAAGAAATGGCCCAGATTTGGGCACCTGAAACCCGTTTCAAAATCTGGTTTGAAATTGAAGCCCATGCCGCAGACCGTATGGCCGTCCTTGGCATTGTGCCCAAGGCCGCAGCCAAGAAAATCTGGGCCAAAGGCAAAGATGCCAAGTTTGACGTGGCGCGCATTGATGAGATTGAATCAGTCACCAAACATGATGTGATTGCCTTCCTCACCCACCTCTCTGAAATCGTCGGGCCTGAAGCGCGCTTTGTGCATCAAGGCATGACCAGTTCCGACGTTCTCGACACGTGCTTTAATATCCAACTCAACCGTGCCGCTGATCTGCTGCTGGCGGATTTGGATGAGCTTCTTGCCGCCCTTAAAAAACGCGCCTTTGAGTATAAGATGACGCCATGCATCGGCCGCAGCCACGGCATCC
>PLXI01000044.1 GCA_003151375.1 Hyphomicrobiales bacterium | reverse complement strand
CATTGCGCCTCATCGGTGCGCGCGCTGCTGAAAGTGGAATTACAATAACCCGTGATGATAGGAACATGTCGCCGTTTCGTGGTGACAAGCGCGCCTTAAAACAGGTTTTGATCAATCTGCTTTCAAATGCCTTGAAGTTCACACCCGAAGGCGGGCGCGTGAAAGTGATGGCAACGCATGATCGCCACCACGTGCGCATGCAAATCATCGATACGGGGATTGGCATTCCACCAGAGCAAATTGAAAAATTGGGCCGGCCATTTGAACAAGTCGAAAATCAATTCACAAAATCAAAGAGTGGATCTGGTCTCGGGCTGGCGATATCAAAGTCACTGGTGGAACTTCACGGCGGCAATCTTTCCATCGCCTCACGTGTGGGTTTTGGCACGACTGTCACTGTAGATTTACCTTTTGTGCAGAGTGCGGCTAACGCAGCTGCGTGAGCTGAATCTTAATTCCACCAGCGCGAAAGCCATCCTGCATGCTCATCACCATGCATGCGTTTTGGTGCATCATGGATAGCCGCGGCCAATTGTTTGCGTTCCGCTGGCGTTAAAACAGCATAAAAGTCTTTCAACACCTTCCCACCACCAGCCGCGATACTGTCAGGGCCTGTGGTGAAAGTGTCTATTAAAGTGTTGACCTGTGCGGGATCATAATTGTCTTGTTCCAACTCCACCGCCAGTTTCTGAGCATTCTCCGCAGCTTGACCACGCAATTTCTTAAAGTCTTGACGATTGGCCCGTAACGTTTCGGCCAGTTCGTGTCTGCGCTCTTTACTAAGCTCTGCAAAAAACCGCCCAGGCACGTATTGCACATAGGCGGGGCCCATCATCCTTGCAGCTTGGCCATGCGCTCGTAGCTGTCCGATCAATATGCCAGCGACCAACAAGTTGAACATCAGCGAGACCAGCAAAAGTGTGCGCCAAAACAACTGTGATTTGCCACCATCACCAGTGAAGGGGGGAATTGAAGAAACGAAATTGCTCATGACTGATTTTCCTCATCAACGGGGCCGATATCATCAAGCCCTGCTGGTGCTAAATCCGCTACTTGGCCAGACGTTTGCAAACCCGTTACTCCATCCACCAATTCAGAAACACCCGCGTTGTCACTGAGCAAAATGCCTATGATCAGTGATGCCGCCAAGGCCGCAGCAATTCCAATGCCACGCGAAACTGGTTTGGCGGGTTTATGATTAATCGCAACTGGCCTCACAAATGGCACGACATTGTCACGTAGCATAGCAACTGGACGCACATTGGCCATGCGGCCCAACAGCTTTTCTTCAAAGCCATTAATCTGTGGCGGCAAAGAGGCCGTAGCCAAAAGCTGGTCCAGCTCCACATCGTTCAATGGCTCTTGCTGCTTGTTCATTTTGCCTTCTCCACTGCCAGAAGCATCTCTTTGCCCTCTGGCCCCAATATCTCTTTCAATCTTCGCCGCGCTCTCGCCAAAAGGCTTTCAAGCGCGTCCACACTCAATTCCATCACTTCAGCAGCGGCGATATTGCTCATCTGCTCAAAATGCACCAAAGCCAGTGCCATGCGTTGCCTGTCCGGCAATTGCGCTATCGCGGTATCGACAGCGCGGGAAACTTGCGAAAGTTCACGCCAACCATCTGGCCCGGGGGCCATATCCGCTATGTCTTCTGCTGCATCAATGTTTAGCATCGGCTTGCGTCGATAACGATCCATAACCATGTTTGAGGCAACGCGCAGCAACCAGCCTTTCAGTGCCTTGGCCTCACGCACTTGCGCAGGGTTGACCCAAAGCCGTAAAAAAGTTTCTTGCGCAATGTCTTCGCTATCAGCATGGCCAGCGGAAATCCGCCACACGAGGCGGTAAACATCGCGTTGGTAACGCTGGATGAGAACCACAAAGGCAGGTTCAATATGGCGTGCTGAAGCCTCTAACAAAGCCGCATCTGTGGCGGATTGCCAGCGGGTTGCTGGTGCTTCAGGGCCTGCACGAAGTGCCAAAATTGCTCCCATCGGTTAATAGACGCGGCTGTCGGCTTTTTCCGTCGCTAAGCTTCAGTTGCGGCTAATGGCAGGCGCAATTCAGCCCTAAGTCCCGGTTTATTATCGCTTAAAGAGAATTTTCCGTCGAGTAGATTTGCCAGGCTTGCCACCAGACTTAACCCCAAGCCATTGCCCGCCTNNTATTTGATGGCATTGTCGATGAGGTTGATGATGGCTTGGGCCAAAAGCTCACGTTTTCCGCGCACATAAAGTTCGGGCTTTGCAATCAATTGCAAACGGCCATTGTTTTCTTCGGCCACCGGCTCATAAAGTTCAACGACATCATGCAATACATTCGACAGATCAAGGCGCACCAATGCCGAACGAAGCTGGCCGGAATCAAGCTGATTGAGAGACATCAAGGCATTGAAGGTTGAAAGCAATGAATCGCTGTCAGCGAGAGTTTGTTGCAACGCGCCCTCGAAGGCTTTCTTGCTATTCTGGCGCAGTGCAGCTTCAATGCGGGCGCGCAAGCGGGTAAGCGGAGTTCGCAAATCATGCGCAACATTGCTTGAAACCTCGTGCAAACCTTGCATGAGACGTTCAATCTGATCCAACATTTCATTAAGTGAACTTGAAAGTCGGTCAAGCTCATCCCCGGTGCCAGAAATAGGCATGCGGCCGGCTAGATTGCCGCGCATGATAACTTGGCTGGATTCCGTGATGGCATCAATACGTTTGAGAAAGTTGCGCGCCGCCAAAAGGCCGCCACTCAGGCCCAAGAGCAAAGCCAGTCCAAGGCCCCAGAACAAAGCCAATCGCACCACATTTCTGAACTGCGCTAGATCTTCCACGTCCATGCCGACGACCAGTTGATAGTCTTGCGGCAACTGCATGTTAAAGCCTCTCACCTGATGGCCNNTAAGCACCCGTTGCGTCAGCCAACATATATTGCATGCCACGTTTGTTGACATCGACACGACGGTTGATGGCTGCAGCAAGTGCCGTCAATCCACCCGTGCGATATTGATCTGCCAAGCCCGTCACTTCGGCCTTGATGATTTCTTCGTTCTGAATTTCAAGCAAGTTAATCGTGCGCAGGTAGACGTAACCCATAACCGCCGAAATGGAGATGGCGAAAAAAACAAGATAGATGGCCGTCAATCGAAAGGCAGAGCTGCGGAGAAACCTGAGATTAATGCGCACGGATCATATAGCCGGCACCACGCACGGTTTGCAGCAATGGGGTGGCGAAGCCTTTGTCCAACTTGCCGCGCAAGCGCGAAATATGCACATCAATCACGTTGGTTTGCGGATCAAAGTGATAGTCCCAGACATTTTCAAGCAACATTGTGCGCGTAACAATATGCCCAGCGTTGCGTACGAGATATTCCAATAATTTGAATTCACGAGGCTGCAATATAATTGGCGTTCCACCACGCGCTACAGTGCGGGTGAGGAGATCCAACTCAAGATCAAAGACCCTTAGCTTCGCGTCCTTCGGATCCAGCAATTTACGTGCGCCCAGACCTTCAACGCGAGCCAGCAACTCAGCAAAAGCATAGGGCTTGGCCAGATAATCATCGCCACCGGAGCGCAAACCTTTCACGCGCTCATCAACATCGCTCAAAGCTGAGAGGATGAGGATAGGCACGGCATTTTCTTTTGCTCGTAATCTGCGAATGAGTTCCAGCCCATCAAGCTTTGGCAACATGCGATCAACCACTAACACGTCATAATTGCCATCGCTGGCAAGCTCAAAGCCAGATTCACCATCGGTAGCGTGATCGACAATGTGGCTGCTCTCCTTCAGGCCTTTAACCAGCCAAGAAGCGGCATCCTTGTCATCTTCCACCACCAAAATACGCATGGGAATATCCGTGCCCGTCAACGTGTCATTTGTCAAATTTCTTGTTGCTTTGGGTTGCATGAAATTTCCCTTTGAATTGCGGCAGAGAGACTATTGCCCCGCTGCCGATTCTTTTTTAGCCGTTGCTCTTGTCTAGGGTGAGGAAGCTTTGTCCTTGTGCAGTTTTCACCAGTAACAACACTTTTTTGCCCGTAGCCTTTTTCAAGGCGCTTTCAACCGAGGCTTGGTCGGTGACATCTTGCCCCTGAATTTTGAGGATCACGTCACCTTCCCTGATTCCAAGATCAGCAGCGTCAGAGTTTGGATCAATTTTGGTCACCTTCACGCCTTTACCGTCTGTGGCTGGCATAACTTGCAAGCCAAGGCCGGCGAGCGCGTGACCCTCATTGACGGTAGGTGATGCCTCGTCGGATGAGGTATTCATCGCCACTTTATCAATGGGCAATGTGCCAAGGGTTACGCTAACGGTTTCTGGTTTGCCATCGCGGATGAGGGAGAGTTTTACATCTTTGCCCGGCGGTATTGCGCCAATCAGTTTTGCCAGATCACGATCTGTATCTACGTCGGTATCATTGACTTTTACAATCACGTCACCTGACTTGATGCCAGCCTTAAGGGCAGGTGATTTTACGGCGAAGTCGGCAACCAATGCGCCCTTGGTACCGGAAAGACCCAAGGAATCAGCAATGTCGGCCGAGACTGGCTGAATCTGTACGCCCAACCAACCGCGGGTGACTTTGTGATCACCAGATTTAAGCAGATCAATCACGTTGCTGGCAGTGGCAGCAGGAATGGCAAAGCCAATGCCGACTGAGCCGCCAGATGGGGAATAGATCGCGGTGTTGATGCCGATGACTTCACCATCAAGATTGAACGTAGGGCCGCCCGAATTTCCCTTGTTGATGGAAGCGTCGATCTGCAGGAAATCATCATAAGGGCCACTACCGATGTCACGACCTCGCGCTGAAATGATGCCGCGTGTCACCGTGCCACCCAAGCCGAATGGGTTGCCAACGGCCATCACCGTATCGCCGACCTTGGCATCCGTCTTGGCAAAATCAACATGGGCGAAGGTTTTGTTGGAATCTATTTTCAACAATGCGAGATCGGTTTTTTGATCAGTGCCCACAACCTTGGCATCATAGGTGCTGCCATCTTGGAAAGTGAGCTTTACGGTTTCAGCATCATTCACCACGTGATTGTTAGTAACAACATAGCCATCCGCGGTTAGCACAAAGCCAGACCCCAAGGCGCGGCCACCACCATTGTGCTGGGGCGGGGCTTTGAATTTGAAGCCTGGGAATTGGTCGAAGAAGTTTTTCATGTCGGGTGGCATTTGGCCATCTTGGCCTTCTCCATCGCCAGCTGCGGCCATGGCCTTATCTGACAATTTCACTTCAACACTGACCACCGCAGGCATAACCTTTTCAACCAGCGGGTTCAGTGATTTTGTAGCATCCAGGCCAGCGATGTCAGCGTAAGCCGGTGCTGCCATAGGCAAGACAATGGCCACTGTGGACAGCAAGCTGGCCGATAATAGGCCAATGGTAAAAATACGGGATGAAAATTTCATGTGCTCAAACTCCTATGTAGCAGTTAATCCATTGTTGATCGCGAGACGTTACGCCCACATTACCATGTCATGAAAGATTGGTCAGTCTTGTGGCATTTCAAGGGCAGCGCCCAAATTTTGTGGCGGCAGCGTGTAGATTTGAGGTTTTAACCGAGGTATTATTTATTCGGGGCGCCACTCGCCTTGGGCCTTAAGCTTATCGACAACTTCCTTGGGCATATATTTCTCATCATGTTTGGCCAGAATCACATCGGCTTTGAAAATGCCGTCTGAGCCAGTGATGCCTTCGGCTACTACGCCTTGGCCTTCACGGAATAGATCAGGCAGCAGGCCTTTATATGTCACTGGCATGGTCTTGGTGTGATCGGTGATGTTAAATGTGACTTGCCCATCAGCACCCTTAACCAAACTGCCATTCTCTACCAATCCGCCTAAGCGAAT
>PLXI01000289.1 GCA_003151375.1 Hyphomicrobiales bacterium | reverse complement strand
CAAGCGGCTGTGCGTGATCAACCCGAAAGAATATTCGATGTCGGACGCAGTGGCCTTTATGACGGGCGCAAAAGAGCCGCCCAAGGAACTGCTGGCAGGCTGAAGTGGAAGTCTCCGCGCTGACAGCGCTTCTCAAGCGCAAGGCAAGCCGCAATAAGCGGTTTATGATTGGCATTGCTGGGGCCCCGGCTTCCGGCAAATCCACCTTGGCTGAACAGCTACGTGAAGCATTGGGCGAAAATGCCGTTGTTGTGCCCATGGATGGCTTTCATTTTGATGATGCCATTCTGAATGCGCGTGGACACCGCACTCGCAAAGGTGCACCCCATACATATGATGTGGCGGGATTTGAAGTTTTGCTAAAGCGCATCAAAGCGCGCGAGCCTGATATTGCCATTCCGGTTTTTGATCGCAGTTTGGAACTTTCACGCAATGCAGCGGATATTGTATCCAAAGAAGCCAAGTTTATTTTGGTGGAAGGCAATTATTTGCTGCTCAAATCGGCACCATGGAACAGGCTAAAGCCACTGTTTAATTTCACGCTTTATATTGATTTACCTGAAGCTGAGCTGATACGCCGCCTGACGCAACGTTGGCATGAACACGGCTTTGATGAGACCTATGCCAAAAACTGGATCGCCAGCAACGATCTGCCTAATATCCGTGTCATTCAGGCGGGTCGGGCCAACGCAGACTTGGTGGTTTAGCCACCGTCGCCCACAAAGCCAGCCGCGGCAATTCCTGCCAGTGCGGCCAGTTCATCATTATCAGAAGTATCACCAGAGACCCCAACGGAACCTAATATATGGCCGTCTTTATCTTTGATGAGAACGCCGCCGGGCACTGGCACGATGCCACCCTCAATGGCCGCCACCGCGCCTGAGAAAAAATGTGGCCGGTCTTTGGCGATTTTTTCTAAAGCCCGTGTACCCATGTTGAAAGCGAGCGCGCCCTTGGCCTTGGCTCTGGCAATATCAAAACGTGCCAGCGAAGAGCCATCACCGATGGCCGCAGCTTTTACCGTGGCGCGGGTATCAAGCACCACAACGCCTAAGGTTTTGAATTTGGCCAGAACGCCGTGTTCAAGTGTCTTGGCGATGATGGTTTGAGCTTGTGCAAGAGTGAGCATCAGGGGTTTCCAATCATTACTGCGTCATTCCAGCTAAGCCGGAGCAGAGTGCGGGCGCGAGCTAGAATGACATAAAGATATCATCTAACAGGTATCCGGCTAAATTACTCCGCTAACCCCTTCAAAATGACTCTAAATTTCTTGCCTATAAACCTTGTTTGCCCAAGAAGCCCTGCCTATATACCCCTCGAGCGGCAATGGAGCCAGAATCGGGTTCCAGCGCCAAGTGATTTATGCGGGGGCAAATGCCCAGTGCCTTGCAAGGGGCTGGAGCTAACGCCTGCCAGAGGAGAATGATATGTCTAAAGTAATCGGTATTGATCTTGGCACCACCAATTCCTGCGTCGCTGTGATGGAAGGCAAAACGCCTAAAGTCATCGAAAACGCCGAAGGTGCACGCACCACGCCATCTATCGTAGCTTTCAATGCAGAGGGCGAAACCCTCGTCGGCCAACCCGCCAAACGCCAGGGTGTGACCAACCCAGAAAACACATTCTTTGCCATTAAGCGCCTGATTGGCCGCCGTATGGAAGACCCGATGGTGGCCAAGGACAAGAAGCTTGTGCCTTATAACATCATCAAGGCTGACAATGGCGATGCTTGGGTTGAAAGCCGCGGCAAGAAATTTGCGCCATCGCAAATCTCGGCTGACATTCTGGTGAAAATGAAGGAAACAGCTGAGCGTTATTTGGGCCAGCCAGTGAGCCAAGCCGTGATCACGGTTCCTGCCTATTTCAACGACTCGCAACGCCAGGCTACCAAAGATGCCGGCAAAATCGCTGGCCTTGAAGTGTTGCGCATCATCAATGAGCCCACCGCTGCTGCCTTGGCTTACGGCCTCGATAAGCGCCAAGCAGGCACAATTGCGGTTTATGACTTGGGTGGCGGCACCTTCGACGTTTCAATTTTGGAAATCGGCGACGGGGTATTTGAAGTGAAATCCACCAATGGCGATACTTTCCTTGGCGGTGAAGACTTTGACATGCGCATTGTTGATTTCTTGGCTGACGAGTTCAAAAAAGAAAACACCATTGATCTGCGTAAAGACAAGCTGGCTTTGCAGCGCCTGCGTGAAGCTTCTGAAAAGGCCAAGGTTGAACTTTCATCGGCCATCCAAACGGAAATTAATTTACCCTTCATCACCGCCGATGCCTCGGGTCCGAAGCATCTCACGGTAAAGCTGACGCGCGCCAAGCTGGAATCTCTGGTGGATGATCTCATCCAAAAGACGGTTGAACCTTGCCGCCAAGCCTTGAAGGACGCTGGCGTTTCTGCTGCCCAGATCGACGAAGTGGTTTTGGTGGGCGGTATGACCCGCATGCCCAAAGTGATCGAAATCGTAAAATCTTTCTTTGGCAAAGAGCCACATAAGGGTGTGAACCCTGATGAAGTGGTGGCCATTGGTGCTGCTATTCAGGGCGGCGTTCTCAAAGGCGAAGTCAAAGACGTGTTGTTGCTTGACGTGACACCACTGTCACTTGGCATTGAAACCTTGGGCGGCGTGTTCACGCGGCTGATTGATCGTAACACCACAATCCCAACCAAGAAGAGCCAAGTGTTCTCAACCGCTGATGACAATCAGACCGCGGTTACCATCCGCGTGTTCCAAGGTGAGCGTGAAATGGCGGCTGATAACAAATCGCTCGGCCAGTTCGACCTGATGGGCATTCCGTCTGCACCACGCGGAATCCCTCAAATCGAAGTTACCTTCGATATTGACGCCAACGGTATCGTCAACGTTTCTGCCAAGGATAAAGCCACCGGCAAGGAGCAGCAGATCCGCATTCAAGCCTCAGGCGGTCTGTCTGATGCTGAAATCGAAAAAATGGTCAAGGATGCTGAGGCCAACGCCGTTGAAGATAAGAAGCGCAAGGACGCTGTGGAAACTAAAAACCAGGCTGAAAGCTTGATCCATTCCACGCAAAAGACACTGAAAGATGCTGGCGACAAAGTGCCTGAATCTGACAAGTCTGCTCTTGAANNTTGAAGCTTCCATTGCTGATCTCAAATCTTCAATCGATGCCAATGACGAAGAGGCGATGAAAACCAAAACCACAGCCCTTATGCAACTTTCAATGAAATTGGGCGAACAGCTTTACAAAGGCGGTGGCGCTGGACCAGAGCCACATTCGGGCGCGCCAGACAATGATCATCTCGATGATGAAGAGGACAAAGATCGTCCGCGCGATAAATTCGATGACGTGCTGGATGCCGAGTTCACCGAGATCGACGAGAAGAACAAGAAGAAGTAATTGGGCGCGGGGCCTTGCGTTTTTGCGTGAAGCCCCGCACTCTGAATCACTATGGCCAAGCGCGATTATTATGAAGTCCTGGGTGTTGCAAAAGGTGCTGATGAAAAAGCACTGAAAACCGCCTATCGCAATTTAGCAAAAAAGCTGCATCCTGATGCCAACCACGGCAGCAGTGAGACTGATGCCAAGTTCAAAGAGTTAAACGAAGCCTATGATGTGTTGAAGGACCCGCAGAAGAAAGCGGCCTATGACCGTTTTGGCCACCAAGCCTTTGAACAAGGTGGTGGGCGCGGGCCTGGTGGCCCTGGGTTCGGCCCTGAATTTAATTCTTCCATGTCAGATATTTTCGAAGACCTGTTCGGGGATTTTATGGGTGGAAATCGCGGCCGCCAACAGCGCGGGCGTGGACCAAGCGGTGCACAGCGCGGAAGTGATCTGCGCTATAATCTTGAAATCAATCTCACCGAAGCTTTTTCAGGCAAAACAGCCCAAGTGCGGGTTCCTGCATCCGTGGCTTGCGAGATTTGCAAAGGCTCAGGCGCAAAGCCTGGCACTCAGCCCACCACCTGCCGCACCTGCGGTGGCGCAGGTGCTGTTCGTGCCCAACAGGGCTTCTTCACAGTGGAACGCGCCTGCCCCACCTGTGGTGGCCGTGGACAAGTGATCGCTGACCCGTGCACAGCCTGCCATGGTCAGGGACGTGTCACCAAAGAACGTAATCTCTCAGTCAACATTCCAGCAGGTGTGGAAGACGGCACGCGCATCCGCCTTGCTGGTGAAGGTGAAGCGGGCCTTCGCGGCGGGCCATCAGGAGACCTCTATATTTTCCTGTCCATGCGGCCACATGAATTCTTCAAACGTGATGGCGCTGATCTTTATTGTGAAGTGCCGATCTCCATGGCCACTGCGTCTTTGGGTGGCGAGATCGAGGTACCCACCATTGATGGCCGCAAAGCGCGGGTTTCAATCCCCGAAGGCGCTCAAAACGACAAGCAATTCCGCCTTAAAGGCAAGGGCATGCCGGTGCTGCGCTCGGCCCAGCATGGCGATATGTATATTCAGGTTTCGGTGGAAACTCCAGTTAACCTGACGCGCCGCCAAAAGGAATTGCTGCGGGAATTCGACAAAGACTCAGGGCAAAACTCACCTGAGTCGGCTGGCTTCTTTGCCAAGGCCAAGGCCTTTTGGGATGGTTTTTCAGGCTAGACCTTGCTAGCCTAGGTCAATGATACAAAACACCCCCATCCCCCGCATTGGTTTTGGAACTTACAGGCATCTCGGTGATGTGGCTTATCGCAGCGTGACTGACGCTTTGGAGATTGGTTATCGCCATATTGACACTGCTGAGATGTATGACAATGAGCGCGAGGTGGGCAAGGCGATTGCCAATTCCAAGATCAAGCGCAGTGAGATTTGGCTTACGACGAAAGTGCAGCCTGACCATTTGGGGCCGGGCCAAGTTATGCCGCATGTGAAAGCCTCACTTGAACGGCTCGGCGTGGAGCGTGTTGATTTGCTGCTCATTCACTGGCCGTCAGTTGGCGATAAATATGAAGCCAGCGATTATTTGGGACAGCTCGCAGAAATTAAATACCGCAAACTTGCCAGCACCATTGGCGTTTCCAATTTTACCAAAAAATACGTCAACACCGCACTTCGGATTTTGGGCAAAGATATTGTCGCCACCAACCAAGTTGAATGCCATGTGTTCATGCAGAACCGGCCAATTGTGGATTATTGCCAAGCCAAGGACATTCCCATCACGGCCTATTGCCCGCTGGCGCGTGGGCAACTTTCGCAAAGTGCTGAGCTTGTGGCCATTGCTAAAAAACATCATGCAACGCCTGAGCAAGTGGGCCTCGCCTTCCTTCTGGCAGAGGGCCATATTGTCATTCCATCCTCGACCAATCGTGGGCGCATTCAAAGCAATTGGGATGCCCGTAAAGTAGAACTTTCTGATGAAGAGATATCAGCCATTCGCAAATTAGATCAGAACCGCCGCTTGGTGGATGGTGCTTGGTGCCCGACCTGGGATGTTTGAGGCTTTCCACCGTCTCATAGGATTGCTATGAAACACTCATGACACTTAAACTTGCTATCGCTGGCGCTGCTGGCCGCATGGGCCGCGAACTGGCTAAGATCGTTCACAGCACGCCAGGCTGCGTTTTGGCTGGTGGGCTAGAAGCACCAAATTCCCCACATATTGGCGCTGATTATGGTGAGCTGATCGGCGAAAAGAAATTGGGTGTGGCAATCAGCGCTGACGCCAGCGTGGTTATTGCCGCGTGCGACGGTATAATTGATTTCACCGTGCCTAAGGCCACGCTGNNACCGTGCCTAAGGCCACGCTATCACTTTTTAGGTTCACCAAAGGCAAGATCCATGTGATCGGCACCACCGGTATAGATGCTGCGGGCGATGCGGAGATTGCAGCGGCGGCTAAGCACTCCATAATTGTGAAGACCGGCAACTTTTCACTTGGTGTGAATATGCTGGCGGCTTTAGTAAAACGCACTGCTGCTGCCCTTGGCCAAGATTTTGATATTGAAGTTTTAGAAATGCACCACCGCATGAAGATTGATGCGCCATCTGGAACCGCCTTTCTGCTGGGCAAAGCCGCAGCCGATGGCCGCGAGATCAATCTGAAAGAACATTCGGTGCGCTCACGCGATGGCAACACGGGTGCCCGCAATTCTGGTGACATTGGCTTTGCCACTTTGCGCGGCGGCAGCGTGGTGGNNTGCGCCATGTGGCAGAAAGCCGTGAGCTATTTGCGCGCGGTGCAGTGAAAGCCGCACTCTGGGCCAAGGGCCAAAAGCCTGGGCTTTATTCAATGTTTGATGTTTTAGGATTGGATTAAAATGACTGGAACTCTGGTACTTGTGCGTCACGGACAAAGTGAATGGAATTTGAAAAATCTTTTCACCGGATGGAAAGACCCTGATCTTTCACCCAAGGGCGTGGAAGAAGCCAAGGCCGCGGGCCAGCGCTTGAAGGCCAAGGGCTTGAAGTTTGATGTCTGCTTCACATCAGCTTTAACGCGCGCCCAGCATACACTCGATTTGATCTTGAGCGAGTTAGGCCAAACGGGTCTGCCGATCACCAAAGACCAAGCGTTGAATGANNATCTGGCGCCGCAGTTATGATGTGCCGCCGCCAAAGGGTGAAAGCCTGAAAGACACGTTGGCGCGTTCATTGCCCTATTATATGCATAAGATCCAACCGCATGTGCTGGATGGCAAGAATGTATTGGTGGCGGCCCATGGTAATTCACTGCGCTCGCTAATCATGGCGATTGATGGCCTAACACCTGAACAAATTTTAAAACGGGAATTAGATACCGGCGTTCCCATCGTTTACAAACTGAAAGCAAATTCGCTTCCAGCAAGTGTGGAAGTTCTTGCATAGGCCTGATAAAAAAGCCTCGCTGCGACAATGATTGCGCCAGCGAGGCCCTCGTTAACAGTCGAGTTTTTAGCTTGAAGTGATCCGGATGAATCCGAACCTGTAAAGAGTTGGACAGGCCAACTCAGCAATTTCATTTTATGTATTTGGCAATCCGGTTCTTATATTCACGGTATTCGGCCGCAGAGCGGAACCGGAAAGTGATCACACTAATTTCTGTGATCAGAATTTGCAATTTGGTGGAGTCATGGCCCCTCCAATTCTAATTGAAATTAAGGCTTCAAATCAGCGCCAGTCACTGCTGCTGACGGGTTGGATGTTGGACCACTCATGAATAATGTCAAGTGAACTCGAGCGAATTTGGTTTCATTTTGGTGAATGAGGCAAATCTTATTTGGGGGCGCGCTTGGCAAGAATGCGTTGCAACGTGCGCCGATGCATGTTCAAGCGGCGCGCTGTTTCAGAAACATTACGACTGCACAATTCAAACACGCGTTGAATGTGTTCCCAGCGCACCCGGTCTGCTGACATTGGATTATCCGGTAGTGCCGTGCGTTGATCCTTATCGCCAATCAATGCCCCATAAACTGCATCAGCATCGGCAGGCTTGGCGAGATAATCAATAGCACCTAATTTCACGGCTGTGACTGCTGTGGCTATGTTGCCATAGCCAGTTAATACCACAACGCGTGCATCGGGCTTTGCCGTGTGCAAAGCGGCAATCACATCAAGCCCATTGCCATCGGATAAGCGCAGATCAACCACTGCAAACATGGGCGGTTGTTTTTTAACTTCAGCAATGCCTTCGGCCACAGTATCAGCCAAGCGCACATCAAAACCACGCACCTCCATGGCTTTTCCTAAGCGCGTGAGGAATGGCTTATCGTCATCTACAAGAAGCAAGGTTTTTGGGGTTGGGGTCATGGTGATGTCACGCTTAGCCTCATCAGACAGGTTTGCCAACATCAACAAGGCTGCGCTGCCATGTGATTGCGACGCTGGCTCCTTTGGCCTCATTTCCATTTGTCAAAATCACACTGGCACCAGAGCGTTCAAGCAAGGTTTTTGCAATAAAAAGCCCAAGTCCCATGCCTTCATGCTCCCCATCTACTTGAGGTGCGGCACTACCATAGCCGGGCCTTGTAGTGACGAAGGGATCGCCCAGACGGTCAAAAATGGTTTGATCAAACCCCGGGCCATCGTCAGTCATGGTCACGCTCACCAGCGTTTGCGACCAGCGCGCATTCACTTCAACGCGTGAAGCTGCAAAATCAATTGCATTTTCCATCAAGTTGCCAAGCCCATAGGTGATGGCTGGGTTGCGGCGGAAAGTTGGGGGCGATGATTTGCCATCCATTGGCTTTGCATCAACCACAATAGCGACATCTGAGCCACGCAAGGGTGCAACCATGTCTTCTAACATGGCTTCAAGCCCTACATATTGATAAATCTCATCCGAAAGCTGTTCAGGAACCGCCAATCGCGCGAGGATTTCGCGGCATCTTGCAGCTTGGCTGATTAGCAAATCAATGTCTTCGGCATGCGTAAATTTTTTAGGCAGTTCTCGCTTCAATTCTCTGGCCACCAAAGCAATCGTCGCCAGGGGTGTGCCTAATTCATGCGCAGCAGCCGCAGCCAAACCATCTAGAGCAGATAGTCTTTGTTCGCGCGCCAATACCAATTCTGTCGCTTGTAAAGCCGAAGACATCATGCGGGCTTCTTCGGCAATGCGCCGCGCATAGATCGCGGAAAATACCGTGGCGCAGACAATGGCTGCCCAAAGGCCGCCAAGATAAAGATGAGGCAGAATAAATGCTTCAGCCCCCGACCAAGGCAGGGGTCTGTGGAAAAGGGCCAATGCTGATGAACAGACCAAAGCGATTAAGCCAAGACTGACTGTCCAAACCATCGGCAATGAAGTCGCCGATACTGTTACTGGCACCAGAAACAAAATGGCAAATGGGTTTTCAAGCCCCCCCGTCAGATAGAGGAGCCCGGCTAACTGCAAAATATCATAACCTAATAGCAAAGCGGCAGCACGGCCCGAAACCCGCTGGCTGCCACGCCAGCGTAAGGCTAGAAAAACATTGATCCACGCTGACAAGGCGATCAGTGCCAGGCATGATGATAGTGGTAAATGATAGCCCAAAAAAAATTCGACCACTAAGACAGCGGCCGATTGGCCAATTACGGCCAGCCAGCGCAAACGCACAAGGGTGCGCAAGCGCAATAATCCATAGGTCGTTCGTGTGGCAAATTGAGATGTTTCGACTATTGGAACGGACATTTCCAAAGGATAGGGCGAGATAAGCCCGGCGACAACAGGCTCGATTTGGTAAGTCAGCTTGTGCTATGATCTGGCAATGACCACTGTTAATTCTATGATTTATCCGTTCTTTGAGATGAACCGCCTTATTGTACAACCCTTTCGTTTAATGGCGGAAACTGGCCTCACTTTTTGGGAAAATTCCGCCAATCCTTGGCGCGACTCAGCGATGGCTAAACAGGCCACGGCAAGTTTGACAATGTTTGAACGCGCCACAAGGCACTTTGTAAAGCCGGCTTTTGACATCAAACAAGTTGCTATCAGCGGCAAGCCCGTGACAGTGGATGAACAGATTGTCTGGCAAACACCATTCTGTAAATTGTTGCATTTCGCTAAGCCGGATTTTCGCAAGGCACAGCCCAAACTGTTGCTGGTGGCGCCCATGTCTGGCCACTTTGCCACTTTGCTGCGCGATACCGTTAAAGAGATGTTGCCGAAGTTTGATTGCTATGTGACTGATTGGCAGGATGCGCGCGACATTCCGCTTTCGGCTGGCGCATTTGATCTTGATGATTACACCGACACGATAATCGACATTCTTCACCATCTGGGTGAACGCGCTCATGTCATGGCGGTGTGCCAGCCTTCGGTTCCGGTTCTGGCCGCTGTTGCGATGATGAGCGAAGCAAAGGACAAATTGGCTCCGCTTTCTATGGTGCTAATGGGTGGATCAATTGACACGAGCAAAAGCCCTACTGCCGTCAACGACATGGCTGATGGCAAAGACTTAAACTGGTTTCGCGATACGGTGGTGATGACTGTTCCTCCCAATTGTGCGGGCGCAGGTCGTTTGGTCTATCCCGGCTTTATGCAGTTGAGCGGTTTTTTGTCGATGAACATTGATCGCCATATGAAGGCCCACCGCGAACTTTATCACAGTCTTGCCAAAGGCGATGAAGCGGATGCCACCCGCCGCAAAACATTCTATGATGAATATATGGCGGTGATGGATCTCACGGGTGAGTTTTATTTGCAAACAGTGGAGCGGGTTTTCATCCATCAAGATTTCCCAAATGGCACTTATCAATATCGTGGCCGCAAGGTTGATCCTTCGTTGATCACCCGTACAGCCTTACTCACCGTCGAGGGTGAATATGACGATATTTCGGGCCTAGGTCAGACCGAGGCCGCACATCAATTGTGTATTAATATTCCAACCCAAAAGAAAAAACATCACTTACATATGGGAGTTGGCCACTACGGCGTTTTCTCAGGTTCTAAATTTAGAGCCGAGATTGCACCGATGATCACCGCTTTCCTCAACGCGCAAAAAGCTTGAAGTCTCTATTACAACACTTTTCTGTGCGGCGTGCGACAGCGCCTGCACCTGAGCCGCAGCTTCTAGAAATTGACGGAAGAGCTGTGATGCTTCGCTTTAGGCGTAATGCAAGCGCCAAGCGCATGGTGCTCAGGCTTGATGGCACTACAGGTGGCTTGGTGATGACTTTGCCGAAGCGAACAAGCCTAAATGATGCGCTGCGTTTTGCTGAACTATCCCGCGATTGGATTTCACGCACCTTGGGCAAGCAACCTGAGCCCACAAAACTGGTGAACGGAAGTTCGGTTCTCTACCACGGGCGATTGCATGTCGTGCATATCCCCGGTGGCCCGCGCGGCGTTGTGCAGGTTATCCAAGAGGCCTTGCATGTGCCGGGCAAACCTGAACATGCTTCGCGCCGTTTGAAAGATTTTCTTGTCGCTGAAGCCAAGCGCGAACTTGCATCAGCTTCACGCCGTTACGCTGATGCAATGGAAACGAAATTTACGCGGATTTCAATTCGCGATCAGAAAAGCCGCTGGGGTTCTTGTTCAGCTGGNNCTCATCCTCGCACCCCCTGAAGTGTTGGATTACGTTGCCGCACATGAAGTGGCGCATTTGCGTGAGATGAACCATGGCCCACGATTTTGGCGGTTGCTTTTAACCCATTGTCCGAATGCCCGCACTGCCAAGCAATGGCTTAAGGCACACGGCCGCGAAGTGCATCAATATCTTTAATAGAGCCCGACATTTTGCTGTGGCGCAGACTTTGATTTGCCGAAAAGTAATTCAAAAAAGCTCTTTGGCGCGTCTTTAGATTCAGGAGATTCAACATTTGTTGTTTGTGCTTGCGCAGAAACTGGTGGCGCATTCGTGTCGCCGGGTAACGGCAACCAATTGAGACCTTTGTGAGCTGGCTCCATCACATCACGCCAGATTTGGGCCGGCAATGAGCCGCCGGTTACATCTTTTGTCGGTGAATTATCGTCATTGCCAAGCCACACTGCGGCCGTGAGATAAGGTGTGAAGCCCACAAACCACGCGTCGCGGTAATCCTGACTGGTGCCGGTTTTGCCGCCAATATCCCAGTTTCCAAACTGGGCCTTAGTGCCGGTTCCTTCGCGCACCACAGCGCGTAAAAGTTGGTTCATCTCGCCTAGGTATTCCGGTGTGATAACCTGCCCTAGGCCACTACCTTTGTGCTCGTAAAGCACGTTGCCATCGCGTGTGGTGATGCGCTTTACCACCCAAGGTGCAACCGCAGTGCCGCCATTGGCGAAGGGCACAAATGCTTGAGCCATCTCCAAGGGCGTTACCTCAGAGGTGCCAAGTGCCAAGGAGGCATCGTGGCCCAAGGTGGAAGAAATCCCTAAGCGCTGTGCCGTTTGCACAACGCGGTCTGGCCCTAGGGCAACAATAAGCCTTGCCGCAACTGTGTTGATCGATTGAGCGAAGGCCCGTTGCAAAGTGACCTGCCCCAAATATTTATGCTTGTAGTTTTCCGGCGACCAATTGCCCACTTTAAAAGGCGCATCAGTTTCAATGGATTGCGGATTATAACCATTCTCCAAGGCCGTGAGATAAACGAAAGCTTTGAAAGCAGAGCCAGGTTGACGCACCGATTTTGTGGCGCGGTTATATTGGCTTTTTTCGTATGACTTTCCACCAACCAAAGCCAAGACAGCGCCTTGATTGTCCATAACCACCACGGCACCTTGCGAGACCGACAGTTTCTCACCACTGGCTTTGAGGCTGCCTGCTAGAGAATTTTCAGCATTGGCCTGAATGGCAGGATCAATTGAGGTTTCGATGATGATAGACTGATCATAATCCTTCACCAGTTGGGAAAGCTGACTGTCAATCCAATCAACCGCATATTGACGTTGCGAGTGAGACACCGCTTGGGAGCCACTGGTCTCCTCGTTTGTGGCATCAAGGGCATCAATGGGTGAAAGAAAGCCTTGATCTTGCATGGCCGCGATAACCAGTTTGGCACGCTGTGTGCTTTCATCATGATGATTGATTGGATCATAATTAGTTGGCGCTTTCAAACTGGCCGCAAGGCGCGCTGCTTCCATCACCGAAAGTTCGGAGGCGGACTTGTTGAAGAATGTATGCGCAGCTTGTTCAATGCCATAAGCGCCACCCCCAAAATAAACCCGGTTGAGATAAAGCTGGAGGATTTCATCTTTGGTGAAGCGCGATTCGAGCCAGATCGCCAGCACGGCTTCTTGGGCCTTGCGCGTCAACGTTTTTTCTTGCGTGAGAAACAGGTTTTTGGCCAACTGTTGAGTGAGCGTTGAACCACCTTGCACAAAATGTCTGGCCAAAATGTTGCGGCCCATGGCACGCGCCAATCCAACCGGATCAATGCCGTGATGCCAACGGAACCGATGGTCTTCAATGGCGATCACTGCGTTTGGCACATAGTCCGGCAATTGGCTGATTTTGGCTGCGTCTCCAAAGAAGGCCCCTTCTTGGGCCAAAACAGAGCCATTGCTGGCCAACATCATAATTCCGGGTTCACGCTTGGGAATTTGGAAAAGTCCCCGCTGGTCAAGGCTGAACCAAATATAGGTAAAGCCAACAACGGCAACAGCAAAAGACCAAAAGCCAAGCGTTACTGCAACTTTGAACAGTCGCCACTTCCAACTTCTGCCCGTGGCTTTGGAATTTCGGCGGCCCGGCCCTTTTAAAGGCACAACGTCATCTTCATCGTCAAACAACCGCGGCTCCACCCTGCGACCTTTGGTACCAGCTTTTCCATTCCTTTTTGACGACCTAGCCATGGATCCAAATTACCCCGCAATACTTGCGCATTGGTGAATGGCCATGATGGGGAAATGAAGGTGGAATCGTGTCTGGTTAAGGGCGCCGATAATCCTACCCCATCGTACCAGCACTTTTATTCGCTCTTGCGGTCTGAAAACTTTCGCAAAGAAAATTCTCAAGGTCTTGTGGCATGATTTGAAGGCAGCTAGTTTGATCAATGAAAGGGCTTTTTTGTGATCATTGATGCGCACCACCATTTCTGGAACCCAGCCCGTGGGGATTATAGCTGGATGGTGGGTGAGGCCGTTGCTCCCATCGCAAAACGCTTCGGTCCGGCAGAAATTGCACCACTTTTGGGCAAAGCCGGCGTTGTCAAAACCGTTTTAGTGCAAGCTGCCCCCACAATCGCTGAGACCGAATATATGTTGGGATTGGCCGATGCCACCGCGCATGTTGCCAAAGTGGTGGGCTGGATCGACTTCGAAAATCGCGAAGATTTGAAACATCTCACGAGACTGGCCAAGCATCCGAAATTCTCTGGCGTGAGGCCGATGATACAGGATCTACCTGACCCGGAGTGGATGCACCGAAAAGATGTGCAATGGGCCTTTGATGCCATTATTGATCTTGGTCTTACATTTGATGCCTTGGGTTTTCCCATCCATCTTGATCCGTTCCTGCGACTGTTCGAAAAATATCCAAAGATGAGCACAGTGATCGATCACTGCATGAAGCCCGCAATTCGTGACGGGGCGTTTGAACCTTGGGCAGCAAAGATGGCGATGATTGCGCGCGAGACCAATGTGTTTTGCAAGCTCTCTGGTCTGCCCGCTGAGGCAGCCAAAGGCTGGAGCGCGGAAACCTTTTGGCCTTACGCCAAACATGTGCTGCAATGCTTCGGGGCCGAGCGATTGATGTGGGGTTCTGATTGGCCAGTGCTGGAATTGAACGGAAGCTATGAGAACTGGCTTAGTGCGGCAAAAGCCATCATCCCAATTGAAAATCAAAAGGCGGTTTTTTCAGCCACGGCGCAGAAGTTCTATTTGATTGCTGAATGATATAGAGCAAAATAAAAAGGGCGCACCGCAATGCGCCCTTTCGTCTAAAACTAGTAGCGATAATAATCTGGCTTGAACGGGCCATTTTTATCTACGCCAATATATTTGGCTTGTTCGTCCTTCAGCGTGGTGAGCTTAGCGCCCAATTTGGCCAAATGCAGCATGGCGACTTTTTCATCCAAGTGCTTGGGCAGAACATAAACTTCATTTTTATATTTGCCCGTCTTGGCATTGGTGAAGAGTTCAATCTGCGCCAGCGTTTGATTGGTAAAAGATG
>PLXI01000214.1 GCA_003151375.1 Hyphomicrobiales bacterium | reverse complement strand
ATTCTCGCCCGTCTCCGGCATGCTATCATCACCATATTGCGCCTTCATCAGCGGATTGACTAAGCGCCAGCCAATGGTCGTTTCGTGAATTTCGGCGGCGCGAGAATAGGCTTCCGTGTCTTTCGGCATTACGAAGGGGGCCCGCGACATCGATTCAACGCCGCCCGCGATGACAAGTTCGGCTTCACCGCTTTTGATCGCACGCGCTGCGGTGATCACGGCGTCCATGCCAGACCCGCACAGGCGGTTCATCGTTGTTCCGGCCACGGTGTGTGGCAAGCCTGCGAGCAATAACGCCATGCGCGCCACATTGCGGTTGNNGGTTGTCTTCACCGGCTTGGTTGGCACAACCGAATATAACTTCATCCACCGCGCCCCAATCCATCTTGCCATGGCGCACCATCAGGGCCCGCAAAGGCACGGCACCCAAATCGTCGGTCCGCACCGATGACAAGGCACCGCCGAAACGGCCAATTGGAGTGCGAATGAAATCGCAAATGTAAGCATTGTTCTGTGTCATGATCAGACGGTCTTCCTGTTGCGGCCATCAGTGATGGCGGCCCCTGTCAATGTTGCCAATTCGGCCAACTCGAGCCCCGGCACCAACTCGATTGCGATAAAGCCATTTGAGGTCACATCAATCACAGCAATATCTGTGTAGATGCGTGACACGCAAGCCTTGCCCGTCAATGGATAGGTACAATTACGAACCAGCTTATGTCGCCCTTCCTTGGTGACATGCTCCATCATCACCCAGGTTTTTTTGGCACCGATGGCAAGATCCATTGCTCCACCCACAGCGGGAATTGCATCCGCAGCACCCGTGTGCCAGTTGGCCAGATCGCCTTTTTCCGACACCTGAAAGGCTCCAAGCACGCAAATATCCAAATGCCCGCCGCGCATCATGGCAAAGGAATCGGCNNCCGCCCCCGGCAAAGCCGTAACAGCTTGCTTTCCCGCATTGATCAAGTCCCAGTCTTCTTTTCCTTTTTCGGGTGCGGGTCCCATGCCGAGCAAACCATTTTCCGTGTGCAGAATGACTTCCAGATCCCCTGGAAGTGCATTGGCCACAAGGGTGGGAAGCCCGATGCCGAGATTAACATAGGAGCCATCGGGAATGTCGGCGGCCACGCGGGCGGCCATCAGTTCGCGGTTCATGCGTTGCATTCGATTTTCCTCACGTGGCCTTCGCTNNCCACCCCTTCGGGATCGAGCGTGCCAAGTTCAACAATTTCATCCACTTCAACAATTGTGGTCTTGGCCGCCGTCGCCATCACGGGGCCGAAGTTGCGTGCGGTCTTGCGATAAATGAGATTGCCCCAACGGTCCGCCTTCAATGCTTTGATCAAAGCAAAATTGCCAATGATAGGATATTCAAGCACGTGGTTCCTGCCGGCAATAACCCGCGTCTCACGATCTCCGGCCAACAATGTGCCATATCCCGTCGGACAGAAGAAGGCACCGATGCCTGCACCAGCTGCTCGCATACGCTCCGCCAGATTGCCTTGCGGCACCACTTCCAATTCAATTTGACCAGCGCGGTAAAGCCCGTCGAAGACCCAAGAATCCGTTTGGCGCGGAAATGAACAAATGATTTTGCGAACGCGCTTGGTTTTTAATAACGCGGCAAGACCAGTGTCGCCGTTGCCGGCATTGTTGGAAACAATCGTAAGATCCTTCGCACCTTGGGCGATCAGGGCTTCGATCAAATGGAAAGGCATGCCAGCGGTTCCAAATCCACCCACAAGAATGGTGGAACCATCGGCAATGCCAGACATTGCTTCTTCGACTGTTGCAACAGTTTTATTGATCATCGCTTACGCCTTGCTCAACACCACATTCCATTCCACTTCGCGGAATGGGTTTGGCATGCTTTGCTTCCCCAACTCAAAATTAACGGGCAGAGCGCCCACTTGCTTGGAGACTAGGATTGCCGAGGGCGAATATCAAGGCATTGGCCACTGAAGACTTTGAGCCATATCTTGCTGGACGTCGCGTCGACTTTCATACTCTGACAGCTGGCCAGGTGCCGCTAAGTGTAATGGGCTGATTTGCGCCAATACCGGATATCATCAATTAACATTTGACCAGCAACGGGCATTGGCTGACGCGCCTGACTTGCCCGTCTCGAAGGCGTGTCAAATATCCGGAAGTCTCTCACGGCGTTTGGTCTAAAATTTCAGACAAGCCACATGGGTTGAAGTCTAAGACCGAGGATCACAAATCAGAACTCTGAATTTTGCCAATGCACGTTGCCTCGTTGCAGTGCGACAATCTTGCGCCGTTTGACAAAACAGAAACAATCGCGCAGTTTTGATAAGTGAGCCTCTCGTAGTTCTCAAAAGCCAATCATAGATCGGCGATTTCAACCATGGGCCTTCAAAATGAATTCTGCTGAAAGCAGTATATGCCAAGCCTACCCGGACCGGGTGGAAGTGCATGGTCTCGATCTTTGCCGTTCCATCATGGGCCACATGAGCTTTACCGAATATTTCTTTCTGCTTTTGACGGGCCACGAAGCGACTTCGACCCAACGTGAATTCCTGGATCTCTTGCTCATTTCTATCGCCGAACACGGAATGATGCCAACAGCTGTTGCAGCGCGGATGACTTATGCTGCTGATCCAGGCTCGCTGCAGGGAGCTCTGGCGGCGGGTCTTCTCGGTTGCGGGCCTGTGTTGCTCGGAACCTCGGAACTTTGCGCCAAATTATTGGAGGAAGCGCAAAGCAGAGTAAGGGCCGGAGACGATCCCCTCGTCACTGTAGAGACCATGGCGAGTGCTATTCGGAAATCCGGCGGCAAGTTGCCGGGTTTTGGTCATCCGGTGCACAAACCATTAGACCCTCGCGCCGAAAGAATTCTCGAACTCGCTGATGCAAAGGGTGCCAGCGGGCCGCATGTGAAACTGGCGCGGCAATTTCGCCAAGCTGTTGAAAAGGTCTGGGGCATGCCGTTGACGATGAATGTGTCCATGCCGATTGCAGCTGTGATGTTGGATCTGGGCTTTCCGGCTTCGATTGTGAAGTCAGTGCCATTATTGGCGAGGACAGCTGGGATTCTCGGGCATCTGGCTGAAGAGCAGCAGAACTCGATTGGTCTTTGGATGGCCGGCAAGGCCGAAGAAGCAATTAGTTACCGTCGAAAATAGGGAAGCTGATGTTATCTCACGAAATAGAAACCCGGCCCTGGGCAGCCCAAATCGAAATCGATGACCGGCATTATCGTGACCAGCTGTGTTACTTGTTTGAACATTCAAGTTTCTATCGTAATAAGTTGATGAACGCGGGCTTTGCCTCCCCCGAATCTGCCGGTGGCTTGGCCGAGATTGGTCAACTGCCCTTGACTGAGAAGAATGAAATACGCGCCACTTCCACCCGCGAGAACCCCATTGGCAGCCACCTCTGTGTGGCGCGCGAGGAGATCGTCCGCATCTATTCCACCAGTGGCACCACTGGCACACCGAGCTACATCCCGCTCACTCAGAGTGATCTCGACAATTGGGTGACGGGATCATCGCGAAGTTACGCCGCCTCTGGCATCAAGGCAGGGCAGCGCATCGTGTCCACCTACAACGCCGGACCATTTGTGGCCGGTGCTGCTTTGGCTTCGATGGATCGTATTGGTTTGTGCCACATTCCGGTTGGCACAGGCAATACCGAACGATTGATGAAAGCCATCGAACTGCTGCATCCCGATGCGGCGGTGATGACGCCTTCTTATGCCGATTACCTCATCGAATGGGCTGCAGAGAGAAAATTTGATCTACGAGGGTCAAGTGTTCAACGCGTTCTGGTGGCGGGGGAGCCCGGCGGCGGCGAAACGAAGTTTCGCAAGAGACTGGAAGAAGGTTGGGGAGCGCGCGTCACAGAAGCCATGGGAATCGGTGACATTGGCGTATCACTCTGGGGTGAATGCGAATATCAGAGCGGAATGCACTTGGGTGCCCGCGATTATGTTCATCCCGAACTGATTGATCCAGAGACCGGGGCTCAGATAGCCTGGCAGGATGGCGCGCGCGGCGAGCTGGTACTAACTCATTTGCGGCATCGCGCCGCCCCTCTGCTGCGCTTCCGTAGCCGCGATCATGTCGAGGTTTGGTCGGGTCCCTGCAAATGCGGCCGTACATCGCCACGTGTCAGGTGTATTGGGCGTACCGATGACATGTTGATTGTGCGCGGTGTCAATGTTTTTCCGTCGGCAATCCGCGAGGTGGTGAGTGAATTCATGCCTGCCGTTAGTGGCTATATTCTGGTGAAACCTCGTCAACTTGGCGTTAATCAGGACCCGCCGCTGCCCATCATGATCGAGCTTGCCAAGGAACAAATTGCCGATTTGATCCTGGCTGAAGCTATTCAATCGAGGCTCAGGAGTGTATTGGTATTTTCCGCAGCTGTGGAATTGCTTCCTCATGGCGCGCTGCAGCGTAGCGAATACAAATCCAAACTCGTACAACATTGAAACACAGGCGAAGAGATGCAAAAACTACAAAGCCAAGGAGTTCATCATATTACCATCAACGGCGCCACGCGTCAGACGTCAATTGATTTCTGGGAAGGCGTTCTTGGCATGCCTTTCGTGTTTGAACAACCTAACTTGGACAAGGCTTCAGAAAGCCATTTGTATTTTGATCCGGGTGATGGTCGGCTGATCACGGTCTTCGCTGACGAAACCCGCAAAGCTGATCCACGGCGCACGCCCAATGAACCGGGTTGCGTTCATCACATCGCCTTCTCGGTGTCTCGTGTCACTTTTCTTCAGGCCGTTAAGCGCCTGGATGACCGGGGCATCAAGCATAGCGGGGTGAAAGATCGCGGCTTCATGGATTCGATTTATTTTACCGATCCGCTGGGCTTGCTGATTGAGCTTGCGTCCTATCTGTTTGATCCGCCACAAGGCTACACTCATGCCGATGTCTTGTTTGCGGCCCATCACATCCGTGTCGCTCGCGGCGATCACAATATCGCAGAAGTTCATCTGGCTGATGCGATAGAACAGCTAACAACCAAGCGAACATCATCACTTTCCACTGATCGGTTGCCAAAAAATCCATATTGAAATCAAAAAACAAAACTCAAAGGGAGACTGAAATGACCACGCTAAAACTTCATGTGTTAAAACCAAGTGTTAACAACATGGCGGTGCGCGTCTTCGTGCGTGCCGCCAAGCTTGAGTTTGTCGAAGACGATGTCTACGGCAAGACCCGCCATCCAGATTTTCTGGCCAAGAACCCGGCCCATTTGACGCCGATGCTGGAAGCCAAACAATTGCCCAAGGGTGTGATGTGGGAAAGCTGCGCCATCATGCAGTATCTGTGCAACAAGCATGAGATAACCAAATTCTATCCTAAGGCGGCAGCCAAGCGTGCGATGATCGATAGCGCAATGTTCTACATTATTGGGACGCTTTATCCTTACGTCGCGCGCGCAACCTATCCTGCTCTTGGCTTTCCGCAATATGCCGGCGAAGTTGGCGCATCAAATCTGGATGCATCACATAAGGCCGAGGCGCAAAAGCATGCCATGGAAGCCATTGCCGAACCGCTTGACGTGTTTCACAAGTTCTACATGGATGGCACGCCCTTTATCGGGGGCTCAAAGCCGTCAATTGCTGATATCCGATTGGCAGCAACCTTGGAATTCCTTGCGATCGTGAATTACAATTTGCCAGCTTGGGCAAAGAGCTACATGGCAGCCATGGAGAAATCGCTGGGCAAGGCTTACGCAGAACCTGCCGCGGATGTGAGAGGCTATATTGCCTATGTGAGGTCTCAAGCCAAGTAGGGCCAATCGAAGCAGAATTTGCGCGGTTGATTGTCATTCAACCGATCGCGCGCCTTTTTTCACAACGTGCAGCTTGTTCACAATGGCTGTCTGCTTCGGGTCAGGAGCAGACTCTCAATCCCCTAGTGGAAATCTCTGTTTCAGTCCATATAGCGCCCGTCCGCCCTATTCTGCCGCCAGCCCATGCAGATGCTCTGCCAGCACGGCTAATTCCGGAGGAACCGTATGGCCTGTAACCTCTCGCTTGAGTGTACCACGGTACCCGACGGCATAGAAGGCGGCGCAATCGGAAATGCGTAGGCCTGTGTCATACCCATTCCCGATGCAAGCGTAACTAGGCGGAGTACAGAGAGCACACCCAGATTTTTCGATTTATTGAACATGATTTGAATTCCTTGAGTTGTTACAAAGATTGAATGTGAGAATTAAATTCACAATTCAATTCCTGCATAACAACGTCGCCATCGTTCAAAAGGTTCCATCGCTAAGTTCGGTTGGCTTTGCTGTAAAAGTTTCAGCGTACTCGGAAAACCCGCCGGCATCCGAAGCGGGCTGTAGAGTTGTGGCGGCATTCAACAACCCGAAGATAGGTGAAAATAATATGAGCGCGGCAGCCAAGATAAAGGGTTTGGCTAATTTTAGTGCGCCGTTGCTATATGTGTTTGACATACCGACAAAACGGCTATGTGCTAAATTTGTTCCAAAGCAGCCAAAGGCGCAATATCTAGATCAATGGCGCAAGTTGAACCATCGACCACATATTCTATTGTCCTTCACTCTATTCGAAATTTACCTCGGTAGCATTTCATCCACCGGCTTAAAAAATTTCCGTGCATAGGCCACGATCTCGCCGTCGCTAGGATGATCGACTGTTTCAACGCCAAGAATTTTCGCTTTCAATTTAGGATCGTGCTTCTCCACATAGGTCATAAATTCGGTCTTGGCATTACCAGGCCCTATGACGAGTATTTCACCTGCCACCGAAATGGCTGATGCAACTTCTTTCATGAACTCGGGCTCCATCAATGCATGGCCGCTGCCTATGGTGTTTGCCTTGTGATGGATGTGAACTGAGGCATTGTGCGGATGGACTTTCTGGCTGTCGGAGTCGTTTACGTTGAAATGAAATACTCTTGCTTGATGGTGATCAAGCCAGACGGCTGCGTGAAAATGTGAACTGGCCATGATTACTCCGATATTGTTTAAGTGTGTTGAAGTAAACAGAACGCTTGAAAGCGATATTGGTTCCCCGATACTGAGGGGATTCTTGCCAGACCACTACATCTCAATGAGAACCTTCAGAGCTTTTGATTTTGCGGCATTTCCAAAGGTCTCGTAGGCATCTAGAATCTTATCGAAGGTAAAACGATGCGTGATCAATAGTTTTGGGTTAATCTTATGAGAGTTGACCGTCTTGAACAGCATTGGGATTGTTACTGTATCAACCAGCCGCGTAGTGATCGATATATTTCGATCCCACAGCTTTTCTAAATGAAGATCTACTTTCTTGCCATGCACCCCGATGTTGGCGATGTGGCCACCGGCCGCGATGATGGTTTGGCAAAGTTCAAAAGTGGCTGGAATGCCAACGGCTTCGATCGCAGTATCAACGCCGCGGTTCGCTGTTAATCTCATAACAGCTTCAGTGGCTTTGCCATCGGCACTGTTGATCGTGGTGGTGGCGCCAAAGCGTTTGGCAACTTCGAGTCTGTTATCATCAAGATCAATCATGATGATTTCTGCAGGAGAATAAAATTGCGCTGTAAGCAAGGCGGCGAGACCAACTGGCCCAGCACCTACAATTGCGATCACGTTTCCTGGTTGAACCTGGCCGTTGAGTACGCCGCATTCAAAGCCTGTTGGCAGGATATCACTTAACATCACCAAGGCCTCTTCATCTGCGTCTTTTGGGATTGGATATAAGCTGGTATCCGCGTGTGGAATGCGCACATATCCCGCCTGTGTGCCATCAATTGAATTGCCAAGGATCCAGCCGCCTGTTGTGCAATGGGAATACATTTGCTTGCGGCAATATTCACATTTGC
>PLXI01000068.1:347-7868 GCA_003151375.1 Hyphomicrobiales bacterium | reverse complement strand
GTTGAATGTTAACCAAACGCCCATATGCCCTCTGTGGCATTATTATTATCTAGCGAACATATCGCTGGCTGGGCGCCGCTTTACTTAAATTTGAAAAGTGTGTTTCCCGGGTAGCGTCAAACCTTGAGGAAACGATGACATTACGCATCTATAACACGCTGACGAGGACGAAGGAGGTTTTTACCCCCATCGATCCTAAAAACGTGCGCATGTATGTTTGCGGCCCCACGGTTTATGATTACGCTCATATCGGCAATGCGCGGCCTGCGATTGTGTTTGACGTTTTGTATCGCTTGCTGCGACACACCTACGGCGCGGAGCACGTCAACTATGTGCGCAACATCACCGATGTGGACGACANNGTTCGACGTGCTCTATCGCCTGCTGCGCGCGCTCTACGGCGTGCGCCATGTGCGCTATGTCCGCAACATCACCGATGTGGACGACAAGATCAACGCGCGTGCCTTGCGGGATTATCCCAACACCCCGCTGAATGAAGCCATCCGCAAGGTGACGGAAAAAACTTACGATCAATATCAGAAAGATGTGAAGGCGCTGGGTAGCCTGCCGCCAACGGCCCAACCCCGCGCCACCGAGCATATTCAAGGCATGGTGGATATGATCCGCACACTGATCAATCGCGGCCACGCCTATGAGGCGGGCGGCGAAGTTTTGTTCGATGTGATGGCAATGAAAGACTACGGTGCCTTGTCTGGCCGCAAGCAGGAGGATTTATTGGCAGGTGCTCGCGTGGCGGTCGACGCCCATAAGAAAAATGCCAGTGATTTTGTGTTGTGGAAGCAATCCGCCGCGGATGAACCCGGGTGGGACTCTCCCTGGGGCCGTGGCCGCCCCGGTTGGCACATCGAATGCAGCGTGATGAGCAAGGCGCATTTGGGTGAGGTGTTTGACATCCACGGCGGTGGGCTGGACTTAATTTTCCCGCATCATGAAAACGAAATTGCTCAAAGTCGCTGCGCCAACGGAACGCACGGCACCGATGTTATGGCCAACTACTGGATGCATAATGGCTTCTTGCAAGTGGAAGGACAGAAAATGTCCAAGAGCTTGGGGAATTTTTTTACTATCGACGATTTTTTGGGATCATCACGATTTGGAGGTCGAAGGTGGCCTGGCGATGTTCTGAGATTGGCAATGTTGAAAACCCACTATCGCCAACCAATCGATTGGACGTCCAAATCTTTAGAAGAAGCAAATAGCAAATTAGAACAGCTATCTCTATTGCGCTTTGCTAAGCAAACGCCAAGAACATTTTGGCCAAATCGAGACTTCAAAAATGAATTTGTTGAAGCTCTTCGCGACGATTTGAATATTTCACAGGCGCTTAGCATTTTATATGAAGCAGCAAAATATCTTCCGAGTTCGGATATTGACTCGTTGCTCAATTTGCTTGGGATTGATCTAGCTAGATTTGACCAGAATTCCACCAGTTCTATCGACCACGTATATAACGATGCTTGGGTAAGTGAACTCATCACTGCTCGCCTAGAAGCGCGCAAAGCGAAGAATTTTGGGGAAGGTGATCGCATCCGCGATCAGCTCGCCAGCATGGGCATCACTATCAAAGACAACAAAGACGGTACCACAACTTGGGAAGTGAAGAGATGACACGCGAAAAACTTTATCTCTTTGATACAACTTTGCGCGATGGCCAGCAGACGCCCGGCGTTTCCTTTTCGCTGGAAGATAAGCTGTCTGTCATCGAGATGCTGAACCGTCTGGGCGTGGATTATATCGAGGGCGGCTATCCCGGTGGCAATCCTACGGATAACGCGCTGTTTGCTGAAGAGCGCAAATCCAAAGCGACATTCACCGCCTTTGGCATGACCAAGCGCGCCGGGCGCAGCGTTTCCAATGACGCGGGCCTTCAAACTTTGTTGCAGGCTAAATCTAAGGCCATTTGTTTCGTCGCTAAAAGCTCAGAATATCATGTGCGCGTGGCGCTGGGTTGCACTAATGAGGAGAACCTTGAAAGCATCACCGACAGCGTGAAGGCCGCACTCGCGGTTGGCAAAGAAGTTTTGGTTGATTGCGAACATTTCTTTGATGGCTACAAAGCCAACCCCGCTTACGCCACTTCCTGCGCCAAGGCTGCTTATGATGCAGGCGCGCGCTGGGTGGTGTTATGCGACACAAATGGCGGCACCATGCCGAGCGAAGTATCTCACATCGTCAGCACACTGACGAAAATAATCCCTGGCTCACATCTCGGCATCCACGCGCATAATGACACAGAGCAGGCAGTTGCCAATTCTCTCGCCGCAGTTGACGCTGGCGTGCGCCAGATCCAAGGAACTTTAAATGGCATTGGCGAACGCTGTGGCAATACCAATCTGATTTCCATCATCGGCACTTTGGCGCTGAAACCTCATTTCAACGCGCGCTTTGAAACCAGCGCCAAACTCGGTGAACTCACTCACATCAGCCGTGCTTTTGATGAGTTGCTCAATCGTGCGCCTTTAGTGCAAGCACCTTATGTGGGCAAATCCGCTTTCGCCACCAAAGCTGGCATTCATGCTTCGGCCATTGCAAAGGAACCGGAAACTTATGAGCATGTGAAGCCTGAATCCGTTGGCAACACCCGCGCCGTTTTGATTTCCGATCAGGCAGGCAAATCCAACTTGCTGATGGAACTTTCGCGCATCGGCATTGACGTAAAGAAAGATGACACACGCCTCGATCATCTGTTGCGCGAAGTCAAAGAGCGTGAAGCCCAAGGCTATGCCTATGATGGTGCAGACGCTTCATTTGAAATTCTGGCGCGCCGCACGCTAGGCGGCGTTCCGCATTATTTTGACGTGCAAAACTTTCAAGTGAATGTCGGCCAGCGCGAAGGCAAAATGTATTCCGAGGCTCATGTGAAAGTGAAAGTCGGCGATGATATTCTGATCAGTGCTGGCGAAGGCAATGGCCCGGTCAGTGCGCTTGACGTGGCCTTGCGTAAGGATCTCGGCAAATATCAAAAACATATTGAGAAAATGGAACTGGTGGATTTCAAAGTGCGTATCCTCAATGGCGGCACCAGTGCCACCACGCGGGTGTTGATTGAAAGCCGCGATGACAAAGGCAATCGCTGGTTCACCGTTGGTGTGTCGGCAAATATTGTTGAAGCCTCATTCCAAGCTTTGCTGGATGCCATAACTTTTAAATTGATCCGAGACGGTGTGGCTGCGTGAACACGCCCGAGGAACAAAGGCGCGGTGTAATTTATGCCGTGATCGCTCATATGTTTTGGGGTTCGATGGCCTTCTATTTTGGGTTTATTCGCTACGTCAACCCAATGGAAATCGCCGTGCACCGTGCATTATGGAGTATGCCCATCGGGGCTGCTGTGGCGTGGCGCTTGGGCTATCTGCCGCATGTCTGGCGCGTGCTGCATGATGTGCGCATGCTTGGCCTGTTGTTTTTCACCAGCATTTTGGTGGTGTTTAACTGGACGCTCTATATTTGGTGCATCACTTCTGGCCATACATTGGATGCCAGCCTTGGTTATTTCATCAACCCCTTGATGAATGTGGCCGTGGGTTTTCTTTTCTTGGGNNTTGAGCGCTTCACGCGGCCACAAATGTTTGCCATTGCTCTTGCGGTTTGCGCCGTGCTGGTGGTGACATTTGGAACTGGCGTGTTCCCATACATTGGGCTTTCTCTTGCCACTACGTTCTGCCTTTATGGCTATATGCGTAAAATTATGGCCATCGGCCCGATTGAAGGCTTCTTGGTTGAAGTGACCTTGGCGTTGTTGCCACTATTGGTGGTGGATTATTATCTTGGCACACAAGGTGAATTGCACTTCGGTCATGATACGTTCAGTACACTGATGTTAATCGGCTGCGGCGGTTTCACCGCTGGCGCATTGTTGTTTTATTCCGCCTCACTAAAATTGATCCGGTATTCAACCGCGGGGTTGCTGCAATATCTTTCGCCGTCCATGGTGTTTCTCACAGCCGTGTTTTGGTTTGGTGAAAAACTCGAATTCTGGAAGCTCGCCGGCTTTGCCATCATCTGGCTCGCCTTGGCGATTTATTCAGTTGCGGCAATAAGAGAAGACCATTTGGTTAAAGCTGTTGTTTGATTGCAGCCAGTGGAACCTTCTGCCGCGCCGTGCTCAACCGCTGATGATAAAGTGGGATCACGTCATCAACGGTTTTTGCCACATCAAGAAACACGTCTGTATCGGCGCGAATGAATCCCTCGGCGCGCATGTGATCCAGCAACTTCAATAAATGTGTCCAATAGCCAGCCACATCGGCCACAATCACCGGCTTGGCATGTTGGTTCAACTGCGCCCAAGTGGTGATCTCGGCCAGTTCTTCCAATGTGCCGATGCCGCCGGGCAAAGCCACAAAGCCCGTGGATTTTTCAAACATCAAAGTTTTACGCTCATGCATAGAGCGCGTCACGATGAGCTCGTTCACCCCGTCCAGCATCCGCTCTTTCTTAACTAAGAATTCCGGGATGATGCCAGTGACATGCCCACCTGCGGCCAGCACAGCGCGCGCCAATTCACCCATCAAGCCGATGGAGCCGCCGCCGTAAACCAAGCCAAAGCCTGCCCGCGCCATTGTAGTGCCAAAGGCCCTTGCGGTTGCTGCAAATTCAGGATTTTTACCGGGGCTGGAACCACAATAGACACAAAGACGATGTTCAGGCAGGCGTGAGGACATTATTCAAAACTCTTTATTTAAGGGGGCTATTACTGCAGCGATTCAATCACTATATCCGTTAAAGAATAAGGCGGCCTAGGAAATATGATGCAAAAATCGCAATCCACCCCCCACGAAACAACGCAGTGGGAAACATTAAAGGGCCTGCTGCCGTTTCTTTGGGCAAAAGATCGCCCAGACCTGAAAGTGCGTGTGGTTTTGGCCATGCTGTTGCTGGTGGGTGCCAAAGTCGTCACCATAGCAACACCTTATGCGTTTAAATATGCCGCTGATGGCCTTAGCGCTGCAAAAGGCCCGGAAGTGGCCTTGCTTTCTGTACCCATCTTCATGGTGTTGGCTTATGGCGTTGGGCGCATTTTAGCTGTGGTGTTTGGCCAGTTGCGCGATGCTGTTTTTGCAAAAGTCGGCCAACGCGCTGCGCGTCAGCTTTCTACGCAAACGTTTGAACATCTCCACCACCTTTCGCTGAAGTTTCATCTGGAGCGCAAAACTGGCGCGATCAGCCGTGTGATCTCGCGCGGCATCAATGGGGTTGATTCGGTCCTGCGCTTTGCGCTGTTCAACACTTTCCCAACGGCGCTCGAAATTATGTTCCTGTGTGGTGCCATCGGCTATTCACTTGGCTGGCTTTATTCACTGGTCGTAGCTGTCACCATCGTGGTCTATATCGCCTTCACTTACTGGGCCACAGAAGCGCGCATTGGCATCCGGCGCGTGATGAATGAAGCAGATAATGATGCTAGCACAAAAGCCATCGACAGCTTGCTGAATTTTGAAACGGTGAAATACTTCGGCAATGAGAAGCATGAGGCCAAGCGCTATGATGCCGCCATGGCACGCTATGAAAAAGCGGCGGTGACAACGTGGATGTCGCTTGCGGGCTTGAACGCTGGGCAAGCAGTGATCTTTTCGGTTGGCCTCACCATTGTGATGGTGATGTCTGCCATGGCTTTATTGCAAGGGCATGGCACAATTGGTGATTTGGTTCTGGGCAATGCCTTGCTCATCCAGCTTTCCATGCCGCTTAATTTCATTGGTTCATCTTACCGCGAAATCAAACAAGGTCTGATTGACGTGGAAGGCATGTTCAATGTTCTGCGCCAAAATGCTGAAATTGCTGACAGGCCGGGTGCGCCAGCGTTTCGTGCCGCTAAAGGCGACATATCATTTGAACATGTGTCTTTTGCCTATGATGCCGCGCGGCCAATCCTGAAAGATGTTTCATTCCACGTGCCTGCTGGTAAAACCGTGGCCATTGTCGGGCCTTCGGGTGCTGGCAAATCCACCATCTCGCGGCTGCTCTATCGATTTTATGATGTCACCGGCGGGCGCATTATAATTGATGGTCAAGACATCGCCACCGTGCAGCAGGAAAGCCTGCGCCGCGCTATTGGCATGGTGCCCCAAGACACTGTTCTTTTCAATGATACGGTGCGTTATAACATTCGCTATGGCAGGCCAGAGGCCACCGACGCACAAGTTGAGGATGCAGCACAGATGTCTCAGATCCATGGCTTCGTGCAAAGCCTGCCCAAGGGCTATGACAGCTTGGTAGGTGAACGTGGGCTTAAACTTTCTGGCGGCGAAAAGCAGCGCGTTTCAATTGCGCGCACCATTCTTAAATCTCCACCCATTTTGATTTTGGATGAAGCAACTTCGGCACTCGACAGTTTGACCGAGCAAGAAATCCAAGCCGCGCTCAAAACAGTTTCCAAGGGCCGCACCACTTTGGTGATCGCGCACCGTCTTTCCACCATCATTGATGCAGATGAAATCATCGTGTTGGATAAGGGCCAGATTGTGGAACGCGGAACCCACAACGTGCTGCTGCGCAAGAAGGGGCTTTATGCCAGCATGTGGAATAGACAACAGCAGGCCGATGAGGCCAGGCGTAAGCTGGCCGAAGTGGCCGATATGTCGCAAAAGGCCGCACAGTAAACCAGCACTTTCCATCCATGCTTTACATAAGGTGAATCAACCATTCATTTAGCAGTGGATGGAATCCCCTGTTAACTGTGAGCTGGAAAAGCCCCGAAAAATCGCTTCAAATTTGATTCAATTGGCAACCGTATACACGTTTGTTTACTTCTGCGGCGCAATTTGACCCCATCGACCGCAGCCCATGCGGCATACAAAAGACAGTAAGCATTCAACATAGGACGCACTGTCACAACGAAGAATTCGGGGACTAGTCAGATGAAAATTACGACCACAGAAACGATAGCCGGGCGGCTTGTAGAAGAGACGCTCGGTGTGGTGCGCGGATCAGCTTTATGGTCACGTAGCATCTTGAAATTTGATCGCGACAGCATGTGCGGGATTTCAAATGGCACTATTGAAGAGATGTCAGATGGCCTTCAACTTGCCAAGGATGACGCTGAGGCCAAGGCGATGAACCAAGCAACCGCATTGGGCGCTGATGCCATCATCAACATAAGGTTTGAATTGATGGAACTTTCCAGCGGCTTGTTCCAAGCTGCAGCCACTGGCACTGCGGTGAAGACATCATCATTGCAATCGGCCTTACCGATCATGGCGCTGGCAGACAATGACGATGACAGAGATGTTTCATATGTTCCAAAAATGGCTCAGCCGAACTTGCGCCTAGTATCGAGTATGATGCACTAAGCCATCACATAAATAGGCGACCGGCCGATAAGAGCTGGAGCTTTTAAACTGAAGGCCCGTTGCTTCCTTGGGGAGGCAGCGGGCCTTTTACTTATGGTGCAAGGTTGGTAGAAGGTTATTTTGGAGTCGATATGACAATTATAGACAGCATCAGATCAGGCCTTGCCCCCGTGCATAAAGAGGGTTGGCGCTTTGTTGCCATTTTCGC
>PLXI01000068.1:0-330 GCA_003151375.1 Hyphomicrobiales bacterium | reverse complement strand
GCACCTGCCGATGGCCGCGTGTCAGCCATTGCCGAAGTTGTGCCCCCCTCTGAGTTGGATTTGCCGCGTGAGGCCTTTACCCGCGTTTCCATTTTCATGAATGTATTTGATGTGCATATAAATCGTGCGCCAATTGCTGCGCGCATCACCAAACTGACATATGTGCCGGGGCTTTTCCTCAATGCCGATCTTGATAAGGCCAGCTTGGACAATGAACGTCAGGCCTTAACTTTGGAATTGCCTTCTGGCCGCCAGATAGGTGTTGTGCAAATTGCCGGGTTGATCGCCAGACGCATTGTAAAATTTGCGAACGAAGGCGATAGTTTGATG
>PLXI01000102.1 GCA_003151375.1 Hyphomicrobiales bacterium | reverse complement strand
TGCGGCCATTGATGGTGCCCCAGCCAATCACCACGCCGTCACCAGCGATCTTCTGCTTATCCATGCCAAATTCTGTGGAGCGATGGGTGACGAACATATCGTATTCTTCAAAGCTGCCGGCATCCAGCAACACATTGATGCGCTCGCGTGCCGTCAATTTACCCTTAGCGTGCTGTGCTTTGATGCGGGCTTCGCCGCCACCACCGCGCGCTTCATCCCGTCGGCGTTCCAATTCGTTCAATATGTGTTCCACGGTTTTGTTCCCACGGTTTTTGTTTTTATGCAGTCTTCTATGAATGTGTGCCGATCTTGGCCAAGGAAAAGGCTGTGTCCAGCCCATTTATACCGTCCAGCGCATCAACCAAAAAGCGGCTGAGTGCATTGACATCAGTTTGGTTTAGCTGCTGCTCATCGCCCAGCACGAATTGGCTGAATGAAAAGCGCTTGTCGGAAATGGCCACCGACAAAGCCTGTGGCAATGTCGATATATGCAATGATGGCTGGGATGATGGCCAAGATGAGCCGACTTGGTCATTCCTCACCGCAATGAAAAGATCAGGTGCTGCCAGTTGCTCAATCTCGCGCGCTGCCTTCAAAGAAGAGGCCGCACGATCAACAATAAAATAAACAAAGATGCGAAACCCATGGGCGCGCGCCTCTTCCCAGAAGTTCAATTCCGCGGTNNTTGCGGCAAATCCACCACATAGTCGCGACCCGGTGCGGCCAGAATGGTATCAAACAATTTCATCTGGCCCGGCATCTTTTCAAAATCCGCAAGCACAGTGCGGCCCGGAAAGAAATGCCGAAGCGGGCCTTCCGGCGCGTCGGTATCAATCAGAAACGGGTCACGCTTATCCAGCAACAAATAATCAGTGATCAGACGCGCCAACAATGTTTTACCATTGCGGTTTGCGTCTGACGCAACGATGTGGATCGTTGGCTTTTCAGCCACGATTATGGATGGGCTTGTGCCCCGCGACCGCCCGCCACGATTTCTTGCAGCAGCTGAACACGGGCATATTCTGCGTCAATCTCATTGCACCACTTGCGCACATAACCGCGCAGTACGAATGAGAACTTGCCAGCCGAACCATCGGCAGCGCGGTTGTCGATGAAATCCTTGAAGGTCACGCCAGAAAGATCAACCTGTTCGTAAGCCATCTCATTGAGCTTGGGGATGTTGATTTCTTGCGCCTTAGGAATAGTCGAGAAGTATTTTCTGGTGGTGCCTTCATCCCATTCGAAGAAATTAGTTTCATTGATGGAGTTGCGCGCCAAAATATATTGCACACCTTGCAGATATTTGCCGATCTCGCCAATTTCATCCAGTGAGGCAATCGAAGGCCCAACCACATGAACAAGCCCTAAGTTAAATACATTGTTGCGCGCGGCTTCCAAAACGCCAATGCGCTCAAACAGATCAAGCGAATAAGATAAATTGCCGGCCTTCAAATCAACTATCGTCACCGGCACATTGGCGGTTTCCATGGTGTCCAACACTTTCATCTGATGGGCCACATTGGAAAGATCGATCACTTCAGTGATTCCAGGGTAAAAACGACGCAGAGAACCGCGTGGGTTTTCCGTATCAAACGCTCTGGTCAAAACGTTTTTGCGGGCAAAATAATCAAGCAAACTGCGCGACATTGTGGTTTTGCCCACGCCGCCTTTGTCAGCACCCACGAGAATGAGAGTTGGTTTCATATGTTTTACCCCTTAACTTAGACCACCAGATTCACTGCAAATCTGAAGTTTCTTTATCACGGCACTATGCTTAGGTATATATCAATGGAAATGGAAGGGGTTGCGCGATGTTCTTGTTAGCTTCTGGCATGGCTTTGTTTGCTTTGCCGCATTTCTTCTCAAGCTTAATGGTTGGCCCTCGGGATCGGTTAATGGCGCGGTTTGGCGAAGGCACCTATAAAGGGGTTTATTCGGCGGTCACCGGCATTGGTTTTTTCCTGATGGTGGTGGCTTATTTCATCGGCCGTGATTCTGGTGAAATGCTATATGCCCCAGCCGCAAATATGAAACATGCCACCATGGGGCTGGCCACTTTAGGTATCATTTTGATTTCCGCTGGCCAAGGCAAAAGCCACATTCGTCTGTGGCTGCAAAACCCATTTTCGATTGGCATAGCGCTTTGGGCGCTTGGCCATTTGCTGTCCATTGGGCAGTTCGCTGCCGATTGGTTCTGGATCACCATGCTGGCTGTGGCGCTGGTGGATATTGCGGTTTCAATGGCACGTAGCAAACGGCCAGAGTTTCAACCTCTATGGCGCTCAGACATTATCGCCGTGGTCGTGGGGCTGGTGATCACTGCTTTGTTGGTGCTGTTGTTCCACCCTTATGTGCTGGGGGTTAATGTGGTGGGCTAGCCCACCTCAAATTTCCACGCCATAAAAGCCAATCGCCGTTTCCAATTCGGTCTCTTCATATTTGAAATGTGATTGCACAATGCGTTCCAAATTCAGGAACGTGTCTTTAACGCCTGCGAAATTCACGCCATTAGGGGCCGCCATCAAAGCGCCGATGCGGGTTTCAAACTCTTCCAGATAGGCGTGGATCACCTTGTGTTCTTCCATCAGCCGCTCCACCACTTTGCGAATGCCGTCATTGCCACGCTCATGCAGTTTGGGAAACAGCGCATAACTCTCAATGTCATGATGCGCCGTCAACATCTCACATTCTTGCCCACAGAGATTGCCGAACATGCGCATGGATTGGAGTAGATCAAGTCCATCAAATGCTGTCTGCAATGCTTCAGGTACTGCACTGCCTTGCGCGACCAATTCCATCACACGGCGCACTTGCCCCATTTGTTGCAAGTGATAGCGGTGGCTCGCCTTCAGATGCTGACCCGGAATTTTATCTTCATCCTTTGCGCCCTCAAGGGCGGGCGCTTTGGGGCGGTTGCGATCGTCAAGTAAAGTGATTGTGGCCATCGTTAAGCTTTAGCGGGTGGATCGGTTGCAGGCCAGCGCTTGCGCGTCTAAGATGCTTGTATGTCATCCCACGCCCTCCTAAAACGCATCACTGCACCTGATATCCGCGCTAAAAAGGGTGGAGAGCCTATTGTCTCGCTCACCTCGTATCATGCCCACACAGCGGCCATCGCCGACAAATATGTGGACTTCCTGCTGGTGGGGGATTCCCTCGGCATGGTGATGCATGGATATGAAACCACTTTGCCTGTGCCGCTGGAATTGATGATTATGCACGGCCGCGCTGTAACGCGTGGCGCAAAGCGCGCCCTTGTGGTGGTGGATATGCCGTTTGGTTCATACGAAGAAAGCCCCGCCCAGGCATTTCGCAACGCAGCGCGGATGATGAAGGAAACCGAATGCGGCGCCATTAAAATCGAAGGTGGAACGCGCATGGCCGAAACCGTAAAGTTCCTGTCAGAGCGCGGCATTCCCGTGATGGCGCATATTGGCCTCACGCCACAGTCGATCAATGTTTTTGGCGGTTTTAAAACCCAAGGCCGTGAATTGGCTGAATGGGCAGCAATTGAGGCTGATGCCAAAGCGATTGCCGATGCAGGCGCATTTGCGGTGGTGCTTGAGGCCGTGGCAGAGCCATTGGCCGCCAAGATTACCAAGCAGGTGGATATCCCCACCATTGGCATCGGCGCGTCGCTGGCTTGCGATGGCCAGATTTTGGTGATGGAAGACATGCTGGGCTTGAGCCCGCGCGTGCCCAAATTCGTCAAAGAATTCGGCAAAGTGGGCCAGGCGATTGAGGGTGCTATCAGCCTTTATGCCCAAGATGTGCGTGCAAGGCGCTTTCCAGAACCTGCCAACACCTATGAGATGAAGCCGGAAAAGCCTTGATTTGGCCTTTGGCCTGCTTTAGCTCAGGCACAAATAGGAAATCATAATTTGAGCGAGAATAACGAAGCCCTGTTCCGCGAAGTGGATGAGGAAGTCCGCCAAGAGGAAATGATGAAATTGTGGAGCCGCTATGGCCGCCACATGATTTTGGTTGCAGTGTTGCTGGTCGGCGCAGTGGCCGCTTGGCAAGGTTGGAAATATTACCAACAACAACAAGCTGAAACCGCCGGTTCAGTTTATTATGACGCGTTAAAAAAGGTCGCTGACGGAAAGCTTGATGATGCCAACGCCTCACTGGCTGCTGTGAACCACAAGGGCTTTGGGTCGCTGGCCAAGCTGGAACAAGCAGCGATTCTGGGCACCAAGGGCGACACCGATAAAGCCGTTGCCGCTTATGATGCATTCGCCGCTGATACCTCCAATGATCCTGCCTTGGCTGATCTGGCGCGCATCCGTGCCGGCTATTTGCTGGTGGATAGCCAATCGCCTGATCAATTGCTCACAAGGCTTGGGCCTTTTGACAATGAAACCTCAATCTGGCGCAACCANNAATGGTTCTGACAAAAAAACTAATCATCATCGCCATGGCCACCAGCGTGTTAGCCGGGTGCACCACAGTCAAGCGTGTGACAGGCCAGATCGACGACTCGAAATTGCCCGGTCAACGTGAAGAAATTTTGCCTCCCGATCAGCAGCAAGCGCGTGATCCTGCCGTCACCGGCCAGCCATTGCCGCAAGATCCAAACGCAGTACGCGTGTCGAATGGGCAAGGTGCAGGGCAGATGCCGCAACAGCCGGCCATGGCCCCACAACAGCAAGGCATGGCACCACAGCAGCCAGGTGTGGCCCCACAGCCAGGTGGCTTTTACGCCGCCCCGCCGCCAGCTGGTGTGCAAATTGTTGCACCTAAGGGAGCTGCCAAGGGGGCAGGCCAAGAATCAATCACTGATAATGGTGCCAAAACCGCTGGCGATTGTGACCCGAAGGTNNGATCTCTGCCCGCAGGTTTTGCGGCCAGAACCGCTGCCACCGCCATCACCTTTGGTGCCAGCCAAAGTGGCCAAGGCAAAAGAAGCCAAAGCCGCTGCAGCAACCGGTGCCACACCTGTGGTGAAGAAAAAGAAGTTGCTCAAGAAAAAACTGCCAGCTGAAGATCCAGTTCCGCCTGAGCCGAAGGATGACGCACCGGCCCCATCGGGCCAAGTTGCGCCTGCCCCTCCACCGGCTCCAGCGCCACAGGCTCAATGACCGTAACTGTCGCCATTCTGGGGCGGCCTAACGTTGGCAAATCCACACTTTTTAACCGCTTGGTTGGAGAGAAGCTGGCGCTGGTCGATGATCAGCCCGGTGTTACCCGTGATCGGCGCGAGGGCACGGCGCATCTGGCTGATCTGGAATTTCAGGTGTTTGACACAGCAGGCTTTGATGAGGCCAAGAAGGGCACTCTCGAAGCCAGGATGAGCGAGCAGGCGGCCGAAGCTGCACGCTTGGCTGACCATGTATTCTTCGTGATTGATGGCCGCGTCGGTGTAACACCAGTCGATCATATGTTTGCCGAAAAAATTCGCAAGCTTGGGCGGCCGATAACGCTTCTGGTCAACAAGACCGAAACGAAAGTCTTGAAAGCCGCAGCAGCTGACGCTTACCGACTGAATTTTGGCGAGCCCCATGCCATCAGCGCCGAGCATGGCGAAGGCATGGAAGCCATCTATGATGTGGTGAAGCCGCTGGTGCTGAAAGACCGCAAGACTTCGCCGATGGTTGAAGTTGAAGACGAAGAGAAATTTGATCCAGATGTAGAGCCACCAGCGCGGCCCCAAAAACCATTGAAGATGGCCATCATCGGCCAACCCAATGCAGGCAAATCCACATTGGTGAATACGCTGTTAGGCGAAGAGCGAATGTTGACTGGGCCAGAGGCGGGCATCACGCGTGATGCCATTGCATCAGATTGGCATTGGGGTGGGCGCGATATCAAACTGTGGGACACCGCAGGCATTAGACGCAAAGGCAAGGTCAAAGAAAAACTCGAAAAGCTTTCTGTCTCTGATGGTTTGCGCGCTGTAAAATTTGCTGAAGTTGTTGTGGTTTTGGTCGATGGTTCTATCCCCATCGAAAATCAAGACCTCACTTTGTGTGATCTAATTGGCCGCGAAGGCCGCGCCATTGTGCTGGCCATCAACAAATGGGACTTGGTTGAAGATAAAATTGATGCGCTGAAAAAACTCAACGAAGTGATGGAAGGTATTTTGCCCAACATTCGTGGCCTCAGTATTGTTACGATTTCGGCCAAGCAAGGCAAAGGCGCTGACAAACTGATGAAGGCTGTGTTGGATGCAGACCTCAAATGGAACATTCGTATTTCAACTGGCAAGTTCAATCGCTGGCTGGAAGAAGCCATTGAACGCAATCCACCTCCTGCTGTTTCTGGCCGCCGCACCAAAATCCGTTACGGCACGCAAGTGAATGCCAGACCGCCGACGTTTGCGCTGTTTGGCAACAGGCTAGATACACTGCCCCTGTCTTATCAGCGCTATCTGATGAACGGCTTGCGTGAGACTTTGCAGTTGGACGGAACGCCTATTCGCTTTGTGTTCCGTGGCGGCGAAAATCCGTATGATAAGTGAGTTACTTTCTCACCAAGCCATCTTTTGAAAAACGAAACACCAAACCATTTTCCTCAAACCTCGCCTCGCACAAAGCTACAACTTGCGCTGCAACTTCCTCGGGCGTTGGCAATTTCATAGGGTCTTCACCGGGCATGGCTTGGGCGCGCATCTTGGTACGCGTGGCGCCCGGGCTAAACAAATTGGCGCGCACTTTTGTGGTGGCCATTTCGGCGGCATAGGTTTTCACCATCGCCTCAAGGGCGGCCTTGGAAATTGAATAGACGCCTGAATAGGCTGGCGTTGATTGGGCATGGCCAGAGGTTACGAACACGGCGCGCCCCGCATCACTCATTCGCAACAACGGATCCATCGATCGCAGCAACCGGTAATTGGCGGTGACATTCACCGCCATAACATTATCCCAAACTTTCGGTTCCAGATGAGCTACGGGTGTCGTTGCTCCCAGCACACCAGCATTGCCCACCAGAATATCCAGCTTTTTCCAACGCTCGAATATCGCAGCACCCAAGCGGTCTATCCCGGCGCTGTCGGTGATATCCATCGGCACCAAAGTGGCGGTTGAACCAAGCTTTTTGATCTCATCATCCAGCTCTTCCAGCCCGCCAGTGGTGCGCGCCGTGGCGATGATATGTGCGCCTTGACTGGCAAGGGCCAAAGCGATGGCGCGGCCAAGACCTCGTGAAGCGCCAGTGACGACAGCGATTTTGCCAACAAGTGTTTTAGACATCAACCCGCTTCAGCCAACAAGGCGCGCATTTGCTTAATGGGCTCACCGCTCAAATCAGTGAGTGGTGTGGGATAATCACCAGTTTNNGATCGGTGAACTGCGGCTGCTGATCATTGCGGCCCGCATAGCCACAGGCTTTGTAAATGCCGTCCACCGAAACAAAGGCGAGAGACTTAACCCCAATGAATTCACGCATTTCGTCCAACGTATGTGTAGCTGCCAGCAAAGCCTTTTTCTCAGGCGTGTCGATGCCGTAAAAATCCGGATGCTTAATGGGTGGTGAGGCAATACGCATATGCACTTCTTTGGCACCAGCTTCATACATCATCTGCACGATTTTGACTGAGGTTGTGCCGCGCACCACGGAGTCATCAACCAGCACAATGCGTTTGCCCGCCACAACAAATTTATTGGCATTGTGTTTCAGCTTCACACCAAGCGAACGGATGTGTTGCGTGGGCTCAATAAATGTGCGGCCCACATAATGATTGCGAATAATACCAAGCTCAAACGGAAGGCCAAGTTGTTGCGCAAAACCGATTGCCGCAGGCACACCGGAATCAGGAATCGGCACCACCACATCCACATCGCATGGTGCTTCAAGCGCCAGTTGCACGCCGCATTCTTTGCGCACTTGATAAACCGAACGCCCGCCCAAAACGGAATCGGGCCTGCTGAAATAAACATATTCAAAGATGCAAGGTCGCGCTGGCTGTTTGGGAAAGGGTCGCAGGCTTTCAATGCCCTCATCTGAAATGACTACCACTTCGCCGTTTTCAATTTCGCGCACAAACTTTGCACCGATAATATCCAGCGCCACAGTTTCAGAGCACAGAATATGCGCGCCGTGCAGCTCACCCAAAATCAGTGGCCTGATGCCGAGGGGGTCGCGCGCGCCAATCAGCTTTTTATTGGTCAGCGAAACCAGTGCATATGCGCCTTCCAACTGGCGCAGCGCATCTACATAACGTTCCATCAAACGCTTTTTAGCAGAGCGCGCAATCAAATGGAGAATGGCCTCAGAATCAGAAGTCGATTGGTAAATGGCGCCTGCAGCAATGAGGTTGCGGCGAAGCATATGGCCATTGGTAAGATTGCCGTTATGAGCAACCGCGATGCCGCCCGCCGCCAGTTCGGCAAATAGCGGCTGCACATTGCGCAGGATGGTTTCGCCCGTGGTGGAATAACGTGTGTGGCCAACCGCGCGGTTGCCCTTCAACCGATTGATCACTTTGTCGGATGAGAAATGATCGCCAACCAACCCCATGCGTTTTTCAGAATGGAAGCGCTCTCCGTCATAAGACACAATGCCAGCGGCCTCTTGGCCTCGATGTTGTAGGGCGTGAAGCCCAAGTGCGGTCAAGGCCGCGGCATCAGGGTGGCCAAAAATGCCAAACACGCCACATTCTTCGCGCGGCGTGTCTGCGTCTAGGTCAAAGTCTTGATCATTATCTAATGCGGTCATTGCTTTTTTGGGTCCTGGCCAGCGTTCTTGGACAGTGTGCCAAGGCCTTCTTGCTGGCTTGCCGAATAATTAGGGTCTTTTGGTGTCGTAACGGGTGCGGCAGGAGCGGCAGATTTGGTTGTCGTATCTGGCCCATTGCCTTTAACATCCGCATTGGAAAGCTGATCACGAATTTGCTGCGGCAGATAGGATTTGATCATTTCGGAAACATTATCAATTAGCGGCAAGGAAGCCGCATTTTTGATCCAGTCTTCTTGTCTGTCTCCGGGCACAGCCCAAACGTAGAAAATATAACATACCGAAACCAGCACCAGCCCGCGAGCGCCACCATAAAGTAGGCCCAATGTGCGGTCCACCACGCCAAAACCGCTGGCAGTTGAACGATCGGAAATCCGCATGCCGATGAGCGACAGAAAAATGAATACCACAATAAAGGCGCCAGCGCCCACCGCCACTTGCGCCATGATAGGCTTGTTAGGGTCAAAATAATGCCCGGCCAAATCCATCACTTGTTTGTTGTGCAGGGCATAGTAGGCCGCAACAATGGCCAAGCCCCAAGCGGCGAGTGACAGAAGCTCGCGCACCAAGCCCCGCGCCATGGCGAGCAGGCCAGAAATCAACATTATGCCGAAGAGAACGAAATCAAGGATTTGGAACATGAGGGCCCCTTTAGACTAAGCATCTCATATAGGCAAAAGTTGCATTGCAAGAAAGGGGTGTATGCACAAGGCGATGTGTCACAGGCAGTTGTGCCCTAGGCAATGCGCCTGAGGCCCTTGGAGCGCGACGCAACCCAAGCCACCAGATCAGCCACCGTGGCCAGTTGCTTCGTGGCAAGGCCAGAACCGCGAGAGGCTTTATCGCCATGCTCGGCGACAACCGCTTCAGTTAAGCCCAATTTTTGGGCCTCTTTCAGCCGTGCATCGCTTTGACCCACGGGGCGCACCGCACCTGAGAGTGCGACTTCGCCGAAGATCACCGTGCCATGCGGAATGATGGTGTCTGATAAGGATGAGAGCAGTGCGGCGGCCACGGCTAAATCCGCCGCCGTTTCGCGCAGCTTCAATCCACCGGCCACATTGAGATAAACATCGTGGTTAGAAAGGGTGACACCGGCTCTGGCTTCCAATACGGCGAGAATCATCGACAGGCGTGTACCGTCCCAGCCCACAGCAGTGCGCCGTGGTGTGCCTAAAGATGAAGGTGAAACCAGAGCCTGAATTTCCACCAGCAGTGGCCGCGTGCCCTCCATGCCGGCAAAAACCGCAGTGCCGGGGGCAGCGCGTTCGCCACCACCCATGAATAGGCGCGATGGATTGGTGACTTCTTGCAAGCCACGATCAGACATTTCAAACACACCGATTTCGTCCGTAGGGCCGAAACGATTTTTCACGGCGCGTAAAATTCTAAACTGATGGCCACGGTCACCTTCAAAATATAAAACCGTATCCACCAAATGCTCAATCACTTTGGGGCCAGCAATTTGTCCATCCTTGGTGACATGACCCACCAGCAAAACCGTGCAGCCGCGCGATTTGGCAAAGCGCACCAAAGCCTCTGAGCCTGCTTTGAGTTGAGAAACTGAACCGGGGGCGGCATCAATCACCGGCGACCATAAAGTTTGCACCGAATCGATCACCACCACAGAAGGAACGTCGCCCTCGCTCAAAGTGGCGAGAATATCTGAGACATTGGTTTCTGCGGCCAATAACACAGGTGCATCGGCAAGGCCCAACCGCGCCGCGCGCAAACGGATTTG
>PLXI01000117.1 GCA_003151375.1 Hyphomicrobiales bacterium | reverse complement strand
TGGTTTCTGCGGCCAATAACACAGGTGCATCGGCAAGGCCCAACCGCGCCGCGCGCAAACGGATTTGTGCGATGGCTTCTTCACCCGTCACATAAACCACCTTTTCGCCCTTGCTGCCCAGCGCTGCCAGCGCCTGAAGCAACAAAGTCGATTTGCCGATGCCGGGATCGCCACCGATCAAAACCGCTGAGCCCGCAACAAAGCCGCCGCCAGTCACACGGTCTAATTCGCCTATGCCAGACATCACGCGCGGTGGTGCTGGGCTTTCGCCCTTGAGATCAACCAACCTTGTGGCGCGGCCGCGGGGCAGGGCGTTGCCCTTGGCGCCAGAGGCGGGCGCTTGGGCCTTTTCCTCGACGATTGTGTTCCACTGTTCGCAAGAATCGCATTGGCCAGCCCATTTGTGAGATGTGGCCCCGCAGGACTGGCAAACATAATTGGTGAGAATTTTCATGAGAACAAAACTAGCACGAACGTAACAAGAACGCAAGGAGGGGCTTGAAAATCAATCGTCTCCAGCGCAATCATATGCCGTCGTCAACAATTTGAAAGGAGGTGATCCCATGTCGAGTGAGTTCAACTTAAGCGAAGCGTTCGCAATGCGGATTGCTGGGTCTGCGGGAGTAACCTCTCTCTAATCCACCGTTATTGAGACGTTTTGCAGTGTCTCACGCAAAGGCCTCCACCAATGGTGGGGGCCTTTGTTTTTAGAGGGGGAGCGCGGTGGCAATAACCAAAACTAAGTCTTCGTGATCACGTTATCCGATTGTGACAAAACTTCAGCACATCCATAGTGAATAGCATTTTTGCAAGGTGGATATGAATTCAAAGCTCTCAAAAACAAGCACATTGCTCTTGGCCATCTTCTCTGTCGCCATTACAGCCTCAATAGCCCATGCTGATCCTTTGGCGCTTTGGAACATTGTGAACGGCAAATGTTTGCCTGATTGGCAATCAAATCATGTGGCCGCACCTTGTCTTCAGGTTGATACTGATGGCGGCGTTGCTATCTTGAAAGATCTAGTCGGTGTAACGCAGGTGCTGGCCATCCCAACGCACCGCATTACGGGCATTGAAGACCCGCAACTTCTGAGCCCCGATGCGCCTGATCTTTTTGGTGAGGCTTGGGAAGCTCGCCACTTCGTTTTTGACCGGCTTGGGAAATCCATGCCGCGTGACGCGCTTGGTTTGGCAATCAATTCACCCTTGGCCCGCAGCCAAAACCAGGCTCATGTCCATGTCGATTGCCTTCAGCCCGAAGTGCGCAGTGAGTTGGCAAAGCGAGCCGCAACAATGGAGCAGGGCTGGTCGAAGGAGCCTTGGACCATCAGCGGCAACAGCTATGGGGCGCTGCGCATAGATGGGGCAGAGTTGCGCGGAGCCTTGCCGTTCAAGAGTGTTGACGAACATCTCAAAGCCGAAGGGCAATCCATCTCGAACGCGACAATATTTATTGGAGGCGAAACCTTTGAAGGTGGCAAGGATGGCTTCGTTCTGCTCACCGCCGTCGCCAATCCATTAACAGCCTATCTCGCTCACGGCGAAGATTTATTGGATCATGATTGCGCCATTGCCAAGGAATAGCCCCAAAGCGGAATGAATATCACTCACGATTGAATCGCGTACGATATGTATATTCCAGCAATCTCAGCAACCGTGAGCTTTGCGCAGCTGAAGTCTAAACATAACTGTAACAGGAGAGTAGAAATGAAAATTGCATACACAGCCCATGCCAAAGCCACAGGCGGCGGCCGCAATAATGGCCTCACCGGAACTGAGAATGGCCATCTCACCTTCACCATAGCCACACCAATTGAAATGGGCGGTTCAGGCAAGGGCACCAATCCTGAAGAACTCTTCGCATCAGGCTATGCCACTTGTTATCTTGGTGCCATGCGCTTTGCTGCTGCACGAGACAAACTGACTATGCCAGTGGACGCCAGCGTTTCTTCAGCGGTGAGTATTGGCCCGCGCGATGATGAGCAAGGATTTGGGCTTGAGGTGACACTTAACGTTTCGCTTCCCGGCCTCAGTCATGACGAAGCCGAAGAAATCACCAAGCGTGGCCACGTCGTCTGCCCTTATTCACACTCCATAAAAGGCAATGTGAAAGTAACGACGAACATTGTATGAAAATGAAAAGGGCGGAGATCAACTCCGCCCCTTTATATTTCTACAAACTTACCAGCAGCGACGCACTGTAACCCAGTGGCCATGACGGCGAACGTTCACCAGACGACAATTGTGATAGCCATATCCATATCCTGGGCCCCAATAACGGTGGTGATAGCCATAGCCACATGGATTGCCGAAGCCACAACCACCGGCACCAAAGCCGAAAAAGATTTGGGCTTGTGCGGGGGCTGCTGAGCCAGCAAGGCCGAGGCCTAATGCGGTGGCTGCGACTGCTGCGATGATAAATTTCTTCATGTTTCACTCCTCAAGTTTAAAGTTGAAGCCAAGGGGAGATGACCCCTTCGCATTTAGCTTACCAGTAAATCCTCTCGCACACACGCACTCTTATGCGGTGATGATGGCGCCAGACCCTGCGCCAATGGCAAACCAGTTCCGTATCTGGTGGCCCAGCCCAATAGCCTGGATAACCGCCAAAGCCCGGGCCAGGGAATCCGCCAAAGCCTGGGAATCCGCCAAAGCCATGGTGAAATCCACCACCATGCCAGCCACTACCCCCGCCGTGCCAGTGGCCACCCCCATGCCAGCCGCCACCGCCGTGGTGACAGGGCCAAGGGCCGCACATTGGGGCTGCTTCAGCCGAAGGTGTAAATGCGCTCACTGTAAAGGCCAAGCCAACAACGCCAAGGGCAGCAAGAATTGTTTTTTTGAACATGCTCAATTTCCTGTCGTAGCGTATTTATAACTTTCCGTTGGGAAGATGCCCCGCACAATCACGAAACACTGCCCATTTGATTATAAAGACGCAGAGCGGAACATGGTTCCGTCGGCCTCGCAAATTTAAATCTGATCTCGATACCAGTAATACCAGTCACCGCACGGCATCGGTGTGCAAAAGATCTCGTGTCCGCAGACGCCGCGCCAATGGTGCCCATGGAAATGATGGCGATGATGATGGCGATGGCGATGATGGTGCTTGGCCTGCGCGGTAGCTCCGCCCAAACCCAAGCCGATGGCCAAAGCCGTGGCGAATATGATTTTACCCATTGATCTCTCCTTTGAATGTCAGCCGATGAATGTTAGCCGAGCAGGCCCTTCACAAGGCCGCCCGCTTTGCTCATATCCATTTGGCCTGAGTATTTTGTTTTCAATTCGGCCATCACCTTGCCCATGTCTTTGATACCCGATGCGCCAATGGCTTTGATTACTTCGGCCACTGCGGCCTTGGCTTCATCTTCGCTCATCTGCTTGGGCATATAAGTTTGGATAATCGCCAACTCATCCTTTTCATTTTGGGCCAGATCATCGCGAGCGCCCTTTTCAAAAGCGGCAATTGAGTCCTGGCGCTGCTTCACCATCTTGGTGAAAATGTCGAGAATGCCAGGGTCAGCGGTAAGAGCTGATTCATGCCCCTCGGTGCGGCTGTTGATATCTTTTTCTTTGATCGCCGCTTGCATGAGCCGAATGGTGGCCACTTTCTTTTTCTCTCCGGCCTTCATCGCCAGTTTGATGTCGTTTGAAAGTTGTTCACGCAGGCTCATGTACATATCCCTTGAAAAAAGCCTTGATAGCGGGATTCTCAGCGGCCAGCAAACTTGACGGGCGGCATCTAAACCCTTAGTCCCTGCTCAAATTCCGGAGTCCCTCATGCCTGCCAAGAAAGCCTCACCCAAAAAGGCCAAGACGAAAACACGCGCAACCTTCAGCGATTGGCCGATTGCTAAGCCAACCGCGGTTTTGGTTCTGGCCGATGGCACTGTGATTGAAGGCATGGGCTTTGGTGCTGAAGGCGAAGCGGTGGCCGAGGTGTGCTTCAACACGGCCATGACCGGCTATCAGGAAATTCTGACTGACCCTTCTTATGCCGGCCAGATTGTCACTTTTACATTTCCACACATCGGCAATGTGGGCGTGAATGATGATGATATTGAAACCACCAACTTGGCGGCCTCTGCCGCCGTGAAGGGCCTCATCGTCAAAGCCCCGATCACCGAGCCTGCCAATTATCGCTCGCACAAAAATCTCGACAAATGGTTGAAGGCCCGCGGCATCATCGGCCTGTCTGGCGTCGACACGCGCGCACTCACCACTTTGATCCGCGAAAAGGGAATGCCCAATGGCGTGATCGCGCACAGCGCCAAAGGCAAATTCGACATCAAGAAATTGCACGCCATGGCCAAGGCTTGGAGCGGGCTTGAAGGCCTTGACCTCGCCATAGAAGTTTCAGCCACCCAACGTTCGGATTGGAATGAAAAGCTGTGGGATTGGGAAAAGGGCTATGAGCAGGGAGATGGCAAGTTCAAGGTTGTGGCAGTTGATTATGGGTTGAAGCGCAACATTCTGCGCTGTTTGGTTTCAGCAGGCTGCACCGTCACAATTGTTCCTGCCACTGCATCGGCGGAAGATATTTTGGCGATGAAGCCGGACGGCGTGTTCCTCTCCAATGGCCCGGGCGACCCAGCAGCCACTGGCGAATATGCCGTGCCTGAGATCAAGAAATTGGTGGCCAGCGGCAAGCCGCTATTTGGCATTTGCCTGGGCCATCAGATGTTGGCCATTGCCCTTGGTGGCAAGACCATGAAAATGCACCAAGGCCACCACGGCGCAAATCATCCGGTGAAAGATTTCACCACGAATAAAGTTGAGATCGTGTCCATGAACCACGGCTTCGCGGTGGATCAAAAGAGCTTGCCTGAGGGCGTGGTTGAGACGCATGTGAGCCTGTTCGACGGCAGCAACTGCGGCATAGCGCTGGAAGGCAAGCCAGTGTTCTCAGTGCAGCATCACCCAGAAGCAAGCCCCGGCCCGCAGGATTCGCATTATTTGTTTAAGCGGTTTGTGGGGTTGATGGAGGGGTGAGTTTTTTGGGTGCGCGGTCATCGTAATTCAGCAAGGCGACAAAAAAAGGAGGTTACAATGGCGGATCGATTATTTGTTGCGGTTCTCGGTAACAAAAAATCTGGCAAATCGAGAACGTGGAATGTGCTGTTTGGTGGCTCAGTCAAGACTCGCAAGCGATCCAAGCCTTTGACACTTAGGCCACGAGAATGCGTTGATGTCTTCTTGATAAGCGGATCGTTCGAGGAGAGGAAACTTTATGCTGGTGATGTCCTTCGTGATACCCAAAGTAGAATTATCCTGTGTTCGATGCAGTATACTGAGGAAGTGGCGAAGACACTCGAGTACATAAGAACAAGTGGCTTTCAAATTTATGTGCAGTGGCTGAACCCCGGCTACAACGATAGAGGAAAAAATTGGGATAGGCTTGGGCTTGTTAATCGGCTGCTGGTTGCTCGGTCAGCACTTGCAATCCGATCCGGCAAAGTCGGTCCCAAAGCTAGAGTGCAAGAACTAAGAGAAGTGATTTATGGTTGGGCCGCGTACCGTAATCTGATCATAAAGTGCTAGTGGTCGAGAGTTATAGTTACAGTGTCAGTCCCTTCAACTCCAGGCCTTATACAGTATCGAATTGATCGGATATTTGTTTGATATTTAATTCGTCACCTCGGTGAAAGCCGGGGTCCAGCTTCTTGCATCAAACTCGCCAGCACATCAATCGCGCCATGCAGATCAATCCAATTCGGATTGATCTTTTCAATCAACTCAATTTTCCAATCGCGCTTCCATGCTTTGATTTGTTTTTCGCGGCGGATGGCAATGTCCATTGATTGGCCATGTTCACACCAGACCAAGTTTTCATTCCACGCAGCGGCAAACGCGCGCAAGCGAGATGCGCAAATAATTTAGGCTTTGGCCTTGGCGGCTTTCTTTTGATCCACTTTAGCGCGAGGTGCAGCCCCTGCCACCAGTGCCTTGGCTTGGGCGATCCAATCTTCGCGCAAGCTGCGGCCCTTGAGGCCCAATTTGGCGTCAAGCTTTTCAAGCGCTGCCACTGTGAGGCCAGCAATGTCCGCCAACGTGGCATAGCCAGCGGCTTTCAATTTCTCGGTGAGGGCAGGGCCCACGCCGTCAATCAATGAAATGTCTGTGGCGGCTGGCTTGGTCTTAATGGCTGGCTTGGCGCTTTGTGTGGCAAGCAGGGCTTCATAGGCGCGCTGCCAATGGATATCATCGCGGCCATGGGGATAGCCTTCGGCTTCATAGTAAGAATAGGCGAGGGCGGCGATCTCATCATGCGTGGGGGGAACAGGTTTCTTGGACATGGGTTTCTCCGTGGGTGCAATATGGTTAACGCCCATAGCAGATTATGCTGCACTGCACAATATACCTTGCAATGCAGCATACGCATGACAGCCCACGAAAAGCAAAACGCGGAGCCAGAGCCCCGCGTTTGATGGAATTAAAAAAGCATTGGCTTAGAATTTGTGCTCAAACCGGATCGTGACCAGATGTCCATTTTCTTGGAAGTTAACGAGAGCGGGGCTAATGCCCCCACCGATGCTTTGGGTTCCAAAGTCATAATAGTTGTAGCGTAGACCCGCTTGCCACTGGTTGGTCAGCGCGAAGTCTGCGCCAGCCCCAACAGTCCAACCTAACCGCATGCCACCTGTCCAGCTTTGAGCTAGGCTCACAGTTTCATTATACTGAAAATCACCCAATGCCGCACCACCACCGAAATAAAAATGCGTGACACCAGACGCTATACCTACATTAATTTGCGCCAAACCCAAAAAATCCTGCCGCGTGTTGCATGTCGGAGTAATAAGGGCACAGTTGGCACTGCCGAGGGTGCTGAGCCAATCTCCACTTAATTCTGTACCAAGAACTAAATTATTGCTGGTCTGCTTGCGATAACCCGCCACACCGCCCAGCGCCACACCAGTCCCATTCGTATTAAATGTTACAAAGGTGTTTGTCGGGCTAGACCATTGGCTGTTGAGCAAATCCGCCCCAGCTTCCAATCCAACAAAGGCACCGGTCCAATCATAAGGAGCGGGTGCCACCATATCAGCTGCCATCGCAGGGGTGGTTCCTAGAAAAGCCAAAATACCAAATGCCAAAAATGCATTCTTCATTGCAATCCCCTAAACGCCCGAATTGCGACGAGTATAGCGAAACTAATAATTCGTTAACAAGCTAAATCGACCAAAACTTCCAGAAGTTAGGTGGATTTGGTGAATTCTGTTGCTTTACAAGCCTACGACAGCCACGAAACAAACCCGCGTAAAAGCAAAAACGCGGAGCCAGAGCCCCGCGTTTACAATTTTAAATCTGGAACAGAAGTTAGAACTTGTAATTAATGCCCAGTGAAACGATATGATTGCGACTGGCATCAGCGTTCACAATAAGGTATGGGATAGAGCCTTCGTTGACATATAGATATTGCAGTTTTGCGGTCACGTGGTTTGAGACAGCCATCTCGATGCCGCCCCCCAGTGTGTAGCCAAGTCGCGTTGAATCAACTGAGCCTGCGCCTCCGCAGCAGTCAGCATGCATTCCTGCAATCGCCAAACCACCGGTGCCAAAGAAAAGAATGTTGTCTTTTGCAAATCCAACCCGAGCCCTTGCCGTCGAAAGCCAATTTAAATTGGTATTGCAACCGCCGCCTGCGCATACAGCAGAGCTGCTGTTGCCCTTGTCAGTAGATAAGGCAATGTCACCTTCAAGGCCATAAACAAAATTATTGCTTTGACGGTTAAACCCAAAATCCAAACCGCCAAGAACCCCAGACATAGGGAAATCACCACTCGAGGTCCCAAATGTATTTGTATGGTTCGACGTTCCGAAACCATACGAACCCACAACACCGACATAAGGACCTGCCCAATTAAAAGCAGGTGCTGGAGCCATAACATCCGCTGCCATAGCAGAAGATGCGCCAAGCAACGCCGTAAAAATACCAAATGCCCAAAATGCTTTTTTCATTACAATCCCCTAGCCGCTCGCGCTGCAGATATCATTACCAAGCAATTTTAGAACTTATAGTTCAAGCCCACGCGTGCCACTGCGAAATGAACGTCTGTAAAGCAGCCCCCTCCGCAGCCTGTGGGCAAACTTAGCCGACCCAGATCAACATATAGGCCCTCAACTTTGGCCGTCAAATGGCTGGAAAGTGCAGCTTCAATCCCAGCGCCTGCAGTCCAGCCAATTTGGGTAGCCTGGCCATTATCAGGCAGAGCGCCACCACCAGCATGGCCAAGAACGTAACCACCGGCCAAGCCGCCTGTTACATATAGCAACCCGCTGCTGCCCAATGCATAACCTGCACGGGCCCGCAAGGTCCCAAGTGAATCCACAAATGTAGAGCAGTTGGTGCCCCCGCAAGCAAAACCCGCCGTCGCTGTGTGTACAGCGCTCAGCCCCGCGATATCAGCATCGCCCTCAATACCGAATACAAATTTGTTCTTCTGCCAATTGTCGCCAACCGTGATACCACCAAGTCCGCCAGTGAAACTTTCGACGGAGGTGATTCCCGGGGCCGAGGTAAGCCCCCAATTGTTCCCACCAATACCAGGGGCAATTCCGCCGTTTAAGCCTATATAGGCACCCGACCAATCAAAGGCCGCAGGTGCTGGCGCAACCACATCGGCTGCAAAAGCCGAAGTTCCGATCAGTAAGATTGTGGCAGCCGCCGCCCAAAATGTTTTTTTCATTAGAATCCCCAAATTGCCCGAATTGTGATGAATATAACGAAATTAATAATTCATTAACAAGCTAAATCGACCCAAATTGCCCAAGAATAGTCCGATTTGATGTGGTCAGTTGCTTTTTGGCCACAATCTGGGCGACTTATCAGTTGAAGCGCGACTCCGTGGTGCAACCGTGTTTCCGTTGCCTAGCCGATTCCGGCCTTGCATTGCTGGCCGCCTTGGGCCATAGGCAGCCCCACGAAACCATTTAGCTGGTGGCTGAACGGAAGCGTCAAGGAAACTTGGCGAGGGCTTAACCCCGTCTTCCCGTGTCTCCGCTCATTCGAAACTTGCTTCGAACCTTCTCAGGTTCGTATGGGGCTCGGCGCTTTTTGGTTTTGGAATTTGAACCGCCAACGAAGGAATTATCAATGGCATTTTATGAACACATATTCTTGGTGCGCCAAGATGCGGCTCAAACGCAGGTTGATGCGTTGATTGAGCAATATAAGGGTGTGCTGTCTGCGGGCGGCGCTAAAGTTGACAAGGTGGAACAATGGGGCCTCAAGTCTCTCACGTTCCGCGTTAAGAAAAATCGCAAAGCCTATTTCATCTTGATGAACATTGACGGCCCATCAGCAGCAGTTGCTGAAATGGAACGCCAGATGTCGATCTCAGAAGATGTGATCCGCAATTTGACCATCAAGGTTGAAGCCCTCGAAGAAGGCCCATCAGCCCAAATGCGCCGCCGCGAAGAAAAGCGCCGCGACGATGATGGCTTCAGCATGGAGGATATGAACTAATGGCTATGGATCAAGGCGCACGCCGCCCATTTTTCCGCCGCAGGAAGTCTTGCCCATTCTCTGGCGATAATGCGCCAAAGATTGATTACAAGGATACGCGCATGTTGCAGCGTTATCTGTCAGAACGCGGCAAAATCATTCCAGCCCGCATTTCAGCTGTATGCACTTTGAAGCAACGCGAATTGGCCAAAGCCATCAAGCGCGCCCG
>PLXI01000271.1 GCA_003151375.1 Hyphomicrobiales bacterium | reverse complement strand
CATCATCATCGGTTCGGGCTCCGCTGGCTCGGTTCTGGCCGACCGGCTTTCAGCCCACGCCAAACACACGGTTTTGGTTTTGGAATATGGCGGAAGCGACCGTGGGCCTTTGATCCAAATGCCTTCGGCTTTGTCTTACCCTATGAATATGGGCGCTTATAATTGGGGGTTTGAAAGCGAACCTGAGCCATTTTTAAACAATCGTAAGCTCGCCACCCCACGCGGCAAAGTGATGGGTGGCTCGTCCTCCATCAACGGCATGNNTGCCGATGTGCTGCCCTATTTCAAACGCCAAGAGCATGTGGAAGGCGGGGAGCCAAATTGGCGCGGCCACCACGGCCCACTTTATGTGAAAAAGGGTTTGCGCAGAAACCCGCTTTATCAGGCTTTCATCGATGCCGGACAGCAGGCAGGCTATCCCATAACACCTGACTATAACGGCCATCAGCAAGAAGGCTTTGGCGCAATGGAAATGACTGTCCACAACGGCCTGCGTTGGTCTGCCGCCAATGCTTATCTTTGGCCCGCAATTCGCAAGTCCCGTGTTGATATTCAAACCAAATGCTTTGCCCGGCGCATTCTCATGCAGGGCAAAAAAGCCATCGGCGTGGAATACGAACAAAGCGGCATACTGAAGCAAGTCTTTGCCAATCGCGAAGTGATCATCTGCGCGTCCACCATCAATTCTCCAGCTATCCTGCAACGCTCGGGCATTGGCGCACCAGACGTGCTGAAGGCGGCGGCCGTTGAACTGGTTCATGCGCTTCCCGGTGTTGGCGAAAACCTGCAAGATCATTTGGAAATTTATTTTCAACTGCGTAGTTTGCAACCAATCACTTTGAACGGTCAGCTTGATCTCATCAGCAAGGCCAAGATTGGTTTGCAATGGCTATTGTTCGGCACTGGCCTAGGCGCCACCAACCATTTTGAAAGCTGTGGCTTCGTCCGTTCGCGCGCAGGCATTGATTACCCAAATATTCAATATCACTTCTTGCCCGCGGCCATGCGTTATGACGGCAATGCAGCCTTTCAAGGCCACGGCTTTCAAGCACATGTGGGGCCAATGCGCAGCAAGTCACGCGGGTTTGTGCACATCACCTCAGCTGATCCGATGGAGAAGCCAAAAATCCTGTTCAACTATATGAGTCATGCTGATGATTGGCAGGAGTTCCGCGCTTGCGTGCGCCTGACGCGTGAACTGTTCCAACAGGACGCGATGAAACCTTATGTGGGTGAGGAAATTCAACCAGGTGCATCGGTTCAAAGTGACACAGAGATTGATGCCTTTATCAGGGAGCATTGCGAAAGCGCTTACCACCCCTGCGGCACCTGCAAGATGGGTTCGGTGAAAGACAAAATGGCGGTGGTTGATCCGCAATGCCGCGTGATTGGCACCGGGAATTTACGCGTGGTGGATTCATCCATCATGCCGCAAATCACCAATGGAAATCTCAATGCCCCAACGATCATGATTGGCGAGAAAGCAGCCGACCATATTCTAGGCAAGCAAATGCTCCCGCCCTCGAATTTGGAACCTTGGATAAATCCTAATTGGAAAATGAGCCAACGATAATGCCCATACGCTCCGCCACTGAAGCTGACCTGCCACAACTTTGCGCGTTGATAGCAGCATCGGTTCAAGTAAATGCAAGGGATGATTCCTCAAGTGATCTTGCTTTCGTGATAGCTAAAAATGGTTTGGAAAGCTTGCAAAGACATCTAGTGACCCGTGATATGTTCGTATTCGAGCAAAATGGCCGCATCATCGGCACCGTCAGTTTGGCTGGAAATAGATTGAATTCACTCTATGTGGATTTAGGCTCCATGAAAGGCGGCATTGGTCGTCAACTTGTTGAGCATGTTGAACGGCTCGCGTTCAGCCGCGGTGTGAGCACGTTGGTGGTTTCATCGTCTCGAACCGCCGTTCCCTTCTATCAACAGCTGGGCTACACCAAATTGAACTTTGAGCCGCGCGAATTCGCTCCAACTTGGGCGATGGAGAAGCAGCTCTAAACTGGCTTCCTAATCTTATAAATGCCCACGTCAATGATCCCTTCCGCAAAACCTGCCTCGCAATAGCAGAGATAAAGCGTCCATAATTTCTTAAATCGCTCATCAAATCCGAGAGGCGCAATTTTCGGCCACGCTGCCTCAAACCGTAACCGCCATTGCCGCAAAGTCTCGGCATAACTCAAACCAAAACATTCAAACTTTTCTAATAACAATCCGGCTTTGCGGGCTTGCTCGCGCATCAATTCTTTTGTCAGCAACATGCCACCCGGAAAAACATAGCGTTGGATAAAGTCCACACCACTGCGATAAGCGGGATAGTTCTCTTCCAAAATTGTAATGCCTTGAATGGCGGCGGCTCCGCCTGGTTTCAAGCGATTAAACAGTGTGGTGAAATAGGTCGGCCAATGCGGCTCACCCACCGCTTCAATCATTTCAATTGAGGCTATGGCATCAAACACGCCCGTAGTGTCGCGGTAGTCTTCAAACACCAGTTCTGCTTTGTTGGTAAGATTCTCGCGCTCCATGCGCGTATTTGCAAAAGCCAGTTGTTCCTTCGAAAGTGAAATGCCGCGCAGAATGGCCCCCGCTTTGGCTGCCGTTTCAGCAAAGCCACCCCAACCACACCCGATTTCCAAAACCTTGGAACCGGGCTTCACTTCAGCCAATTCCATAACCTTTTGGTATTTCAACTTCTGTGCAGCCTCAAGGCTATTGGCCTTACCGTCAAAAACGGCCGATGAATAAGTCATCGTATCATCCAACCATTGCTTGTAAAACTCATTACCCAAATCATAATGGGCTGAGATATTTTCGCGCGAGCCTTGATGGGTGTTGTCACGCAAGCGGTGCCAAATTTTATCAAACACGCTGTTGGAAAACATGCTTGAAGCATANNAAATTTTATCAAACACGCTATTGGTAAATATGCCTGAAGCATCGTCCAGCCCTTTGCGATTTTGCAAATAGAACCGGAAAAAAGCCGTTGGGTTTTTACTTTCGAGATCGCCCGCCAAATAGCGTTCAAAGAAACCCAGTTGCGCGCGGCGCATGCCTGCCCATAGAACCTTGAAATTATGCAGCGTTAGTTCGGCTTGCTCACCAGGTTCAGTGCCACCCAGTGTTAAAACTGTGCCCGAAGGCAAGGTAAGATCAAGCCTACCCTTAAAGGCTTTCGGCATGAGCCGCCTTGCAACAGAAATAACCAGTCGTTCAATCATCGATTGGTACATCATCCCGCCCCAACATTAAATTCGCTTTAGTTACATTGTGACGAATTTTCATTTGTTGCAAGAGCCAGCCTGGGCACAGCGTTAAACTTGGCGGATCGGTCATTTCGCGCTAAACACCACTTATGTATTCAGCCACCACCCGCAATATTGAAATCACCGCCAAGCCACATTTCCTTGAAGGCCAGTCGCAGCCTAACGAAAATCGCTTTGTTTGGGCCTATACCATTACTATCGCCAACAATGGGCCACACACCGTGCGCCTGCTCACAAGGCATTGGGTGATCACAGACGGGAATGGTGGCAGGCAAGAGGTAAAAGGCTCAGGCGTAGTGGGTGAACAACCCCTGCTACACCCGCAAGATAGCTATACTTATTCATCAGGTTGCCCGCTCACCACCCCATCAGGCATGATGCAGGGCAGCTATAATATGGTAACAACCGAAGGCGAACATTTCGATGTTGCCATTCCGGCCTTTTCGCTCGACAGCCGCTTTGATCGCCACGCGGTGAATTGAGTTTCGGTCAGTGCGCAACGCAACCCATGATATTTTGGCTAAGCTCGTTTCTTTTGATACAACATCGCGCTTTAGCAATTTGCCGCTGATAGAATGGGTTGAGGCCTATTTGTCGACCCATGACATCCCACATATCCGTGTGGATTATATGGAAGGTAAGACCAATCTCTTTGCAACAATCGGGCCCGATGTTGCGGGAGGAATAGTACTTTCCGGCCACACAGACGTAGTGCCCGTGGATGGCCAAGACTGGGCTTCGCCACCCTTTGAGTTGACTGAACGCGAAGGAAAACTTTATGCCCGCGGTGCAGCCGATATGAAGGGCTTTCTGGCGGCCTGCTTGGCTTTGGTTCCCGATTTCAAAACGCTGAGACTTAAAACGCCCATTCAATTGGCCTTTTCCTGCGATGAAGAAGTGGGCTGCAAAGGCGTGCGCCCTCTCATTGCCCATATGAAAAACCATATCAAAAAACCGCGTGCAGTTTTTGTGGGCGAGCCTACGGGCATGAAGGTTGTAAATGGCCACAAGAGTGCCGCCACTTTCAACACTGAAGTGATCGGCCACGAAGCTCATTCAAGCCTCACCAACAAGGGTGTGAATGCTATTTTAGTAGCCGGCGAAGTACTGGCTGAGATCAGCGCCTTGCGCCGTGAATTTGTGGCATTGGGTGATGCCTCTGGCCGTTATGATCAGCCCTATTCAACAGTGCATGTGGGCACCATAACCGG
>PLXI01000294.1 GCA_003151375.1 Hyphomicrobiales bacterium | reverse complement strand
GGCGCGTTTAGTGTTCCAATCTGTCACTGCACTGCGCCGCATCAACCGCGGCTCTGCATTGCTCATGGCGGGTGCGGCCACGGTAATCGGACTAAAGGGCTAAATCATTTCTTAAATTCGCCTCACATTGCTATCATCACTCTTCGATTCTTTTCGGAGCAAAGCAATGAAGCGCAGAACATTATTAGGCTTAGCGTTGGTGGCATTGACTGCCACACCGGCGCGCGCCGATGCCAAGTTTGTGGCTTTCATCCAAACGCTTTGGCCGCGTGTGAAAAAAGCTGGTTATTCACGCGAGCTATTTGATGCCGCTTTTGCGGGGATCACTGAACCAGATCCCACTGTGTTGAAGTTGGCGGCAAACCAGCCAGAGTTTAATTCTACCACGTCAGAATATCTTGATAAGGCCGTCACCCAGGTTCGCATCGATACGGGTCGGCAAATGTTGGCCTCCAATGGCGAATTTCTCAGTGCCGTTCGTGCCAAATATGGGGTGAATTCCATTCCGTTGTTGGGCATCTGGGGCATTGAAAGCAATTTCGGCAAGCAGATGGGCGATATGAAAGTGCTGCGGTGTCTCGCCACGCTAATGTATTCCGGCACCAAGAAAGATTATGCCAACGACCAGCTGCTGCCAGCTTTTGCCATTCTCAAATCAGGCGTGCGCACTCCTGCTAACTTCACCGGCTCATGGGCCGGTGCCATGGGGCACACGCAATTCATTCCGGCCACTTATATTGATGCTTCGGTGCATTGGGGCGGCGGCGAAGGCCAGCATGATATTTGGAATTCCAAAGAAGATGCTCTGGCTTCAACCGCGAATTATCTGAAACGCTCGGGCTGGAAGGGCGACTGGCCTTGGGGCTTTGAAGTGAAATTGCCTGATGGGTTTGATCGGGCGTTGATTGGCCGCAAGCATTGGAAGGCGATTGCCGATTGGGGCAAGCTTGGCATTAAGCCGATGGTGGGCGATGAATTGCCTGCGCCCCAAGCCGAAGCTTTCGTGATGATCCCGCAAGGCATGGACGGCCCGGTGTTTTTAGTTACGCATAATTTCTTGGCGTTGCTTTCTTATAATGACAGCCACGCTTATGCCTTAGCGGTGGGTGTGTTGGGTGACATCATCAATGGCAAATCCGGGGTGAAAGCTTCNNTTTGGGGCGCGCACTTATGAAGCAGTTTTGGGCTTCCAGAAAAAGGTGGGTCTGCCATTAGATGGATTTCCCACGCGCAAAGTGCTTGAGCGGCTGCGCAGCTGAGGCTAGCTTCGTAATATGCGTAAATTGCTAGCCATAGTGTTATTCCTCGCCAGCCCCCATTTGGGGTTGGCACAAGATGCGACCCAAGATGTTGCGCCTGATGTTAAGCGCGTACTGATTATTGGCGATCAACTGGCGGGCGGTATGGGCGCTGGTCTTGCGCGCATGGCGGAGGACCAAGGCAACATTCAAATCATCAACAGATTTAATGAAAGCTCTGGTCTGGCCCGGCCAGAGATTTATGATTGGGCTGCAGCCATTCCGAAAATGACGGATGGTAAAAATATCAACGCGGCCATTATCCTGATGGGGCTTAATGATCGACGCGACATCAAAATCGGTGACAAGGTTCTGAAATTTGGCTCAACCGAATGGAATGCGCTTTATCAGCAGCGCGTTGATGCGGTGATCGATGCTTTGCTGGTCCAGCATATTCAAGTCTTGTGGATGGGTGAGCCACCGATGAGTGATCCGGCACTTGATGCCGACATGCAAAATCTGACCTCAATTGTGCAAAGTCGGGTTGCGGCCAAAGGCGCGAGCTTTATTGATCTGCGCACCCCACTGCTCAATGCACAAGGTGGTTATACTGATCATGGGCCAGATGACACAGGTGCGGATAAGCGCTTGCGCGAAGGTGATGGCGTGACCTTTCTCAGGCTAGGCAACAACAGGCTGGGCCAAATTGGCTTGGCCGCACTGAATTCTGGTGCTGCTCCTGTGGTTGCGTCGTCGCCGCAAGGCGTTATGCCCGCAGCCCCCGAAGCCAATGCTGCGCCTCTTGTTGCCGCACCATTGCCCGCACCTGTTAATAATGGGCCGATCTTTGGCCAAGAAGGCATGGAAGATTTGAATGCTGCTGCCGCTCAGGGCAGTACTGCTTTGTCTGCGGCAGTAGAGCAAGATAAGCTCATGAAAGCAGCCCAAGCGGCGAGCAGTATTGGCATTGGCGCAGTGCCGGGCAGTAATGCCGATGCTCTTTTCACCAAAGGCCTCGCACAGCCGGCCCCGAATGGGCGGTTTGATGATTTCAGCGTCAAAAATTAGCGGCACCCCGCGACAAATTGGGGCGATTGCAGATATTTTCGCGGCGCGCTAGAGGTTAGCCAACAGATACGAGGAATCAAGCATGGCAGACCACACACATTCATCAGCACCCGTTGTTAGGGGCATGGACGCACACCGCGCAACCTATGAAGGCTTTCTCGGTTGGTCGGCCGTTATTGCGCTCATTAGCCTTTTCATCTGCGTTGGGCTCGTTGATTTCCGCTTTGTAGATACGCCGCTTTCGCTATTTGCAGGTTTTGGGGGCATCATTATCGGCATCGTGGTTTCATTCATTGGCTTGCGGATGGGTGGTAAATGGCTTTTGCCGATTGGCGTGCTTGTCCTCTACGCCCTGTTCATCGGCGCCAATGTTCATAACTCATAGGATCGGCGCATAAATGAAAATTGCGGTTCCCTCTGAAACAGTAACCGGAGAGAGCCGCGCAGCGGCTTCTACCGATTCCGTCAAAGCCTATGTGAAAAAAGGTTACGCAGTTGCTGTTCAAGCAGGTGCTGGTGCTGGCTCAAATATCTCTGATGCTGATTATCAGGCCGCAGGGGCGAGCATCATCAAGGGCGTTGATGTGGTGAAAGATGCTGACATTGTGCTCAGCGTGCGCCGCCCATCAGACGCTGTTCTCAAGGCCATGCAAAAAGGCGCTGTCCTCTGCGCGGGGCTAGAGCCTTACGGCGAGCGCAAAGGTTTGGATACCATTGCGAAATCAGGTGTTACCGCCTTTGCTATGGAACTGATGCCGCGCATCAGCCGTGCGCAATCGATGGACATTCTCTCATCACAGGCCAATCTTGCTGGCTATAAAGCGGTGGTTGATGCAGCAGCTTATTTTGGCCGGGCGTTGCCGATGATGATGACAGCTGCGGGCACTATCCCAGCTGCCAAGGTATTCATCATGGGTGTTGGTGTGGCGGGCCTACAAGCCATTGCCACGGCGCGGCGCATGGGTGCAATCGTTTCGGCCACAGACGTGCGCAAGGCCACCGAAGAACAAGTGAAATCGCTGGGTGCGAAATTTGTGTTTGCTGATGTGGCTGATGCGGCAACCAGTGGCGGCTATGCCAAAGAGCTTTCTGCAGAGGACAAAGCCAAGCAAGCCAAACTGGTTGCTGATCATGTGAAGAACCAAGACATCGTTATCACCACGGCTTTAATCCCCGGCAGGCCAGCGCCCGTGCTCATCACCCAAGACATGGTGGAAAGCATGAAGCCAGGTTCAGTGATTGTTGATTTGGCGGTTGAACGCGGCGGTAATTGCCCTTTATCAAAACCCGATCAGATTGTGCTGCATAGAGGTGTTGTGATTATTGGCACGTTGAATTTGGCAGGCAAGCTGGCGGGCAATGCCACGCCGCTGTTTGCCAAGAATTTATTGAACTTCATCGACACGCTGGTGGGCAAGGATGGCAAACTTGCGATTAATTTTGATGACGAACTGGTCAAGGGCACTTTGATCGCCAAGGATGGCGCGCTGGTGCATAAGATGTTTGAGGGAGCGAAATAATGGAACAATTGGTTGATCCCTTCATCTATCTCTTCTCCATCTTCGTGTTGGCGATATTCGTTGGCTATTATGTGGTGTGGAATGTGACGCCTGCGTTGCACACGCCTTTGATGAGTGTGACCAACGCTATTTCGTCGGTGATTGTGGTGGGTGCATTGCTGGCGGTGGGGGCCGGGGCTGTTGCCTCAGGCTCAATCCTGGCGATGATCTTTGGCTTTGTCGCCTTGGTTCTGGCCTCAGTGAATATCTTCGGTGGCTTCCTTGTTACCAATCGCATGTTAGCGATGTATAAAAAGAAAGAAAAAAAATAAGATGAGTGCTTCACTCGCCGCCCTGCTTTATCTTGTCTCTGGCGCGCTCTTCATTATGGCGCTGCGTGGGCTTTCATCTCCAGCTACATCGCGCCAAGGCAATACTTACGGCATGGTGGGCATGGGCATTGCCATTCTCACCACGCTGGCTGTAGCCGCACCCACCAGCCCAGTGGTCTGGGTGGTGATCATTGCAGGCATAGGCGTTGGTGGCGGCATTGGCGCTTATATGGCGCGAAGCATTGCCATGACGGCCATGCCGCAGTTGGTGGCGGCCTTTCACTCACTCGTTGGTCTTGCTGCCGTATTCGTAGCGGCTGCGGCCTATTATGCGCCAGACGCTTTTGGCATCGCTACCAACGGCATGATTCACAGTCAAAGCCGTATTGAAATGGCTTTGGGTGCTGCCATTGGTGCTGTGACATTTACAGGCTCAGTGATTGCATTTTTGAAGCTTGATGGCCGCATGTCTGGTGCGCCGATCATGCTGCC
>PLXI01000177.1 GCA_003151375.1 Hyphomicrobiales bacterium | reverse complement strand
GCGTCGATCGTGCCGGGGGCGTTGAGCACGGTCACACCATGTTTGACCGCAAGGCCAGAACGCGGGCGCACCTGAGCTTCGTGATTTTTGGGCAGTGCAATGGCAATACCAGTAGGGATCAAAGCGCGAGCACCCGTCTTTAATGTTGCGGCTTCAGCTGCGCGTAGATCAAGCCCTGCAGCACCAGATGTTGCATAAGATGGAAGTTCCAGTCCTTCGCCGTTGGCAAGGCGCATGACTTTAACTTCGGTCATTTGAGTAACTTCGCGCAGGCTTCAAGAATACGGCGCGCAACTTCCGCTTTTGAAAGTTGTGGCCATGTCTCCACGCCTTTGGCAGAAATCAAGTGCACTAAATTCTTGTCACTGCCAAACACACCATTGGAAACATCGTTGGCAATGATGAGATCGCAACCTTTGTTTTTGAGTTTTGCATTGGCGTTTTCAATCACATTTTCAGTTTCAGCGGCAAAACCAACGACCACTTTGGGGCGGGTCTGCTTTAAGCCGCCAATGATTTTGAGAATGTCAGGATTGGCGGTGAATTTGAGATCAGGCGCTGCGGATTTGTCATTCTTCTTCAGTTTTTGCTGCGCTTGATTGGCCACTTTCCAATCCGCTACAGCCGCACAGAAAATCGCAAGATCGACATTCTTGGTTTTTTCGCACGCAACTAACATTTCATCTGCAGTGGTTATATCAACCCGTTTTACACCCATAGGTGTGGCAAGAGACACTGGCCCAGAGATGAGAGTTACTTCCGCGCCCATCTGGACCGCTGCTTCGGCCAGAGCAAAACCCTGCTTGCCGCTTGAGTGATTGGAGATATAGCGCACGGGATCAATCGCTTCTTGCGTTGGCCCGGCTGTGATGAAAACCTTTTTGCCCGCGAGTGGCTTTGTTTGCGGGCTGAGCATTGCTTCAACAGCAGCAACAATCTCGGCGGGCTCTGCCATGCGGCCCAAACCAAATTCACCGCACGCCATGTCACCGTCATTGGGGCCGACAAAGTGAATGCCATCAGCTTTTAATCGCGCCACATTGCGCTGCGTGGCGGCGTGATGCCACATGCGAACATTCATGGCAGGCGCTGCCAGCACAGGTTTATCTGTGGCCAATAGTGCAGTGGAAGCCAAATCGTTAGCCAATCCATGGGCCATCTTGGCCATCAGGTCCGCGGTGGCCGGGGCGACGACAACCAGATCAGTTGAACGTGAAAGTTCAATATGCCCCATTTCGGTTTCATCAGTCAGGCTGAAGAGATCGGAGAATACTTTTTCGCCAGAGAGCGCCGCCACTGAAAGTGGAGTTACAAATTGTTCTGCCGCCTTGGTCGTGATGCACCGCGTCTTGATTCCGCGTGCTGAAAACTGACGGATTAGTTCCAAGCATTTATAGGCACTGATGCCGCCGCCAATAATGAGGAGAACTGATTTTCCCATTGTCGTCATCTCAACACCATATGGGTGGCGATCACTACCAATGCAACGGCGCACACCGCAAGCATGCGCACAGGCCATGGATTAGCAGGTGCAGATTGCGCTGTGACAAATGCATCCAGCTTACGGTGAACCTGATGTGCCTCCTCAACAATACGCGGCACACGCAACGCCAGGCCTGCCAATGTTCCAGCACTGCCCATGGCTTGTTCGATTTTACCGAGGGGCCCAAGCTTGCGCTCAATCCACTGCTTCACCACGGGCTCGCCGGTTTTCCAGATATTGAGCTCAGGGTTCAGTGTGCGGGCCACACCTTCGGTGACCACCATGGTTTTTTGCAGCAGTAATAGTTGTGGCTGGGTCTGCATGTTGAACTGCTCAGTCACCTCAAAAAGCTGGGTAAGCAAACGTGACATGGAAATCTCGCCCGCAGGCAGGCCCATGATTGGCTCACCAATAGCGCGCAAGGCCTGAGCGAATGTTTCCACATCTTCGGTTTCAGGAATATAGCCCGCATCAAAATGCACTTGCGCAATGCGGCGATAATTGCGGGTGATAAAGCCATAAAGAATTTCGGCAAGAAACAGGCGGTCGCCTTCGGACAGACGACCTGTGATTCCAAAATCCAGTGCCACCAGATTGCCTGCTTTATCTACAAAAAGATTACCCTGATGCATGTCCGCATGGAAGAACCCATCGCGGATGGCGTGTCGCAAGAATGACTGAATCACGCTGTCAGCTAAAGCGTTTAGATTAAGCCCGCGCTGACGCAGGGTTTCCACATCCGCCAGGGACGTGCCGTCAATCCATTCTGTTGTCAGCACACGCTTGGCGCTCAAGCCCCATTGTACACCTGGTACACGAAAACCTTCATCATCCTTGGAGTTCTGTGCGACTTCGGAGATGGCTGCCGCTTCCATGCGTAAATCCAGCTCATGCACCATTGAGTCTTCAAGCATGGCCACAGCGGCCACGGGGCGCAGGCGTTTGGCTTCTTTGCTGAAGCGTTCAGCATTACGCGCGGCGAAAGCAAAACTATCAATGTCATTGGCGAAGCGACGTTCAACGTTAGGGCGCAGAATTTTCACGGCGACAATTTTACCATCCAGCGTTTCGGCTTTATGCACTTGCGCAATAGATGCAGCCGCAACGGCAGGGCCAAAGCTTTTGAACAGTTGTGAGACGGGCTTGCCAAGTTCCGCCGCCACAATCGCTTCAGCTTCACTTTGCGGAAACGGCGGCAGTTTATCTTGCAAAGCTTTCAATTCAAACGCCCGCTTGGCCCCTATAATATCGGGGCGCGTGGCCAGAAATTGTCCGAGCTTGATGTATGACGGGCCGAGTTTTGAAAGCGCTGCGGTTAAGCGGTTATGTTGCCCACCTTGCAGATTTTCTTTGGCACCAAGTTGCGTGAGTTTCATGCCAGTGCGAACCAACCACGGCGCTTTGGCCACTTGCTCAGGCGGCAATAGCGCATCAAATCGCGCAAGAATAAATCCAGCATGGGCCAAGCGCAGCGCATTGGTGATGGGGTTTGGCATCAAATCTTCCAGCCTGAGTGAATGGCCACCACGCCACCAGAGAGATTTCGGTAACTCACCCGCGCAAAGCCTGCTTGGCGGATCATTTCAGCAAACTCTTCCTGCTTGGGGAACATGCGGATGGATTCAACCAGATAGCGGTAAGGTTGGCCGTCTCCTGTCACCACTTTTCCAACAGCGGGAATGACCGTGAAGGAATAAGCATCATAGGCTTTTTGCGCCAGTTCATTTTCAAGATGCGAAAACTCCAGACAAAGAAAACGCCCGCCGGGTTTCAACACACGCTGCGCCTCAGCCAAGGCCCTATCAATATGGGTGACATTGCGAATGCCGAAGGCAATCGTATAGGCATCAAACGAATTGTTTTCAAAAGCCAGCTGCTCCGCATTGCCCACGGTAAACGTGCAGCGATCAAGCCTGCCTTCTTTCTCACCGCGTTTTTTGCCTTCGGCCACCATCTGGGGAGAAATGTCAGCCACGGTTACGCGGGTTTGCGGGACACCAGAATCCAAGATGCGAAAAGCAATATCGCCCGTTCCGCCAGCCACATCCAGCACATTGAAGGGTCGCGACTTTGGCGGGTTGAGCATGGTCATCATATCATCCTTCCAGAGCCTATGCAGGCCCGAAGACATGAGATCATTCATCTTGTCATAATCCGCCGCCGCCTTGGAGAAGACGTCGTTGACCAGAGTCTGCCGCTCATCCTCTGCCACGTTGCGAAAGCCAAAGGATACGGTTGGGTTGTCAGATACCATATGGTTAAGATAGGCCAGTTGCAGCGGTTTTGCCATTGCGCCGAACGCCCCATCGTAAGACAAGGTAAACATGCCAGAATTGCCAGAGGTTGAAACGGTTAAACGCGGGTTGGAGCCGGTTCTAAGGGGCCGTCTAATTGAGCGGGTGGAGCTTAGGCGGGCGGGTCTGCGCTTTGCCTTTCCTAAGGGCTTTGCGACACGGCTGGCGGGGCTGCGGGTGGCTGGGCTTTCACGTCGCGCCAAATATATTTTGGTTGAGCTGGATGGCGGGCAGAGTTTACTCGTCCATCTGGGAATGACCGGACGCTTCACGGTTCTCACGCCAAAGGGCGTTGATAATCTCGGCGCATTTTATTTTGAGGCGGCGGCAGGCCAAGGCGCTGACGGGCCTCATGATCATGTGGTGTTTCATTTATCTGAGGGCATCAGACTGGTTTATTCTGACCCTAGGCGGTTTGGAATGATGGATTTGTTGGTGACTGCTGAGGCAAGCGAGCACAAATTGCTCAAAGACTTAGGCGTTGAGCCTTTGGGCAATGAACTTTCGGCCTCCTATCTCAGCGCGAAGTTCAAAGGTAAATCCGCACCGATGAAGGCCGCCCTTCTCGATCAGCGTATCATTGCTGGCCTCGGCAATATTTATGTTTGCGAAGTGCTTTTCCGCTCGCGGATTTCACCCAAGCGCAAGGCAGGCTCAGTGAAGCTTTTGCAGCTTGAGGAACTGGTGCGGCATATCCGAGATATTTTGAATGACGCTATTTCGGCGGGCGGTTCAACCTTGCAGGATTTTCAAAGTACCAATGGTGAGCAAGGTTCTTACCAACAACGCTTTCAGGTTTATGACCGAGAAGGAGAGCCTTGTGTGACTTGCGGCAAGCCGATCAAACGCATGGTGCAATCTGGCCGCTCAAGTTTTTATTGTGGCACGTGCCAGCGCTAAACTAAACCGATTGGACTTCTGAAACCTCAGGCACAAAATGCTTCAGCAGGTTTTCAATTCCATGTTTCAGCGTGGCGGTGGATGAGGGACAACCAGCGCAAGAGCCCTTCATGTTGAGATAGACCACGCCTTCTTTAAAACCTTTGAAGGTGATGTCGCCGCCATCTTGCGCCACAGCGGGCCGCACTCGGCTGTCGAGTAGGTCTTTAATCGTCTTGACGATCTCACTGTGTTCGTCAGCGAAAAATTCTTCGCCGCCCGCTTGTTCGATCTTGGCCTCGCCTGCCAGAATGGGCGCACCTGAAACATAGTGGTCCATGATGGTGCCAAGAATTGCCGGCTTCAAATGTTGCCAATCACCGGCACCTTTGGTGATGGTGATAAAATCATGGCCAAGGAACACGCCAGAAACGCCAGACACTGAAAAGAGCTTTTCAGCCAATGGGCTTTCAAGCGCATCGCCAGCCTTGCGATATTCACGCGTTGAGCCCGGCAGCA
>PLXI01000109.1 GCA_003151375.1 Hyphomicrobiales bacterium | reverse complement strand
GTTCAAATCGCCTCATGGAAGGGAGAGCCCGCCGCCTTCTGCTTGGCCATTGCCAATATCAATGAATGGTTTCAAGGCTTAAATGGCCGCGTGTTGTCTTTCGGCCTATTCAAGCTTTTGCCGCGTGTCATCTCTGGCCGCTCGCGCTCCGTTCGCGTGCCTTTGATGGGTGTGAAGAAGAAGTTCCAAGATGGTGCCATTGGCGCTGGCTTGGCGCTGGCCACCATTCGTGCATCATCCGATCATGTGATCAGCAAGGGTGTAACTCATGGTGAGTTTTCATGGATCTTGGAAGATAACCTGCGCGTGCGCCACGTGTTAGAAAGCATGGGCGCCCATGTATATAAAACCTATCGCGTTTACGAAAAGAGCCTGTGAGTTTTTCAGTCGCCCATTTTTCGGATTTGCATTTGGGGCCTTTGCCGCAAGGCGCGGCCCTGCATGATTTTCGCACCAAGCGCTTGCTTGGTGCTTTGTCTTGGCACTACAGACGTAAAAAACTGCATGATCCAAAAGTTGCCGATGCGTTGCGCGTTGATATTCTAAACAGTAAGCCAGATCATATCGCTTTCACCGGCGATGGCGTGAACATTGCCAGCCCAAAAGAATTTCCACTTTTGTTAAAATGGATAGAACACTTCGGTGCGGCGGATTTTCTGTCATACATACCGGGCAACCATGATACCTATGTTAAAACCGCTTACGAAAAGAGTTTGGGCCTGATTGAGCCTTATATGCGCGGCGACATGCGTGGCGAACAACAATTTCCTTATGTTCGCTTGCGCCGCAACGTGGCTTTGATCGGCCTTAACAGTGCCATCCCGCGCGGATTTCACAGTGCCGAAGGAAGACTCGGTAACGCCCAGCGAGAAGCTTTGCGTGCGCGCCTGGTTGAATTAAAGAACAAAGGCTTTTATCGTCTGGTGATGATCCACCACCCGCCGGCTATTGGCATCGCCACTAGATATCGCAGTTTAATTGATGCCCCAGAATTGATGGCTGTGTTGGCAGAAGCAGGCGCAGAACTCGTTATACATGGTCACAACCATCGTCGTGAAATGAATTGGCTTGAAACTGGTGCAAGCCGTATTCCACTAATCGGCGTTCCTTCAGCCAGCATGGCATCGCCACATCATCCGGCAGAGTGGAACCTCTATTCCATCACGCGCAATGGTGGACGCTGGCAAACCCAAGTTTCCATGCGCAGTTGGCTGGGCACCGCACAAGGGTTTCAAACGGTTGGCACGTTCATGTTGGATGAAGTGGCATGAGCATTATCGCCCGCTTTCTCACCCGAATGATCTTGCTGCGCTTTGTAGTCATTCTTCTGGGCCTTTCTGCTTTCGTGCTGACGTTGGAGGTCGTGGGCTTTCTCACCGATATTTTGCATATCAACTCCAATCCGCTGGTCGCCGTTCTGCTCTATTGCGCGGCGCGCCTGCCAGGCGTGATGACACTGTTCCTCCCCACAAGCTTGCTCTTGGCGTTGTTACTGGTGATGACTGAACTGTCGTACCGCAATGAACTCACCGCCATTTGGGCCACCGGCGTTTCACCTGCACGCCTGATCCTGAAACTTTTACCAATGACTTTGGGCATTGGATTATTTCACTTTGTGCTGATGGATCGAGCCGTGCCCTATGCCGCCAACGCGTTGCATTCTTGGGGCATCGGCGACTATGCCACACGCAAATTCAAAACAGCCGAAGATGAGCCCATTTGGGTGCGCTCTGGCAATGACATCATGCGCGCCTTGCGGGTTTCAGCCGATGGAGAATCTTTGCAAAATGTCATTTTGTTCAAGCGTGAGCCGGGCGGACAGTTGACGCAAGAAACATTTGCGGAATCGGCATCCCAAGTGGCTGGCCAATGGCAGTTGGAAAACACCACCACTTATTTTGCAACAGGTGAAGCACCCGCCCACCTCAAAGAACTGGTTTATTCTGGTGTCATGCGCTTTGCCAATACGCAGCTGGTGTCACCCGAAGAAATGCCTATGCGGGATCTAGCGACATTTGCCGCCAATGATGGCTTCGGTGTTAGGCCAGCTTACGTTTATGATTTGTGGTGGCAGAAAAGGCTGACGCCCTTTTTGGTAGCATTGGTGATGGTGTCACTATGTGTGCCACTTGGCACAGCGTTCCGCCGCGGCGGCGGGCTTGGCAACATCTTCGTTGCGGGAGTGGCCCTTGGCTTTGTTTATTTCATCGCAGAAGGGTTGATAACAACGCTTGGTGAAACTGGCACGCTCTCGCCGTTGCTTGCTGCTTGGGGCCTACCGCTGTTGTTTGGCGCTTTGGCCTTGGCCCTGTTATTCCGAACCGATCACGTCTGATGGCCAAGGCTGGTGTCATCATTAACCTCGCTGCTGGCCGCAACAACGGCAAAGGCGCACGCTTGGCCAAAGCCTTGGCCGCACGGCGCCTTGATAATGTGAAAATCTTGAACAGTTTTGCGGATTTGCAGCCAGCACTTATCGCACTCAGCAAAACCCAGATTGATACTCTTTTCATCTCATCTGGCGATGGGACGATTCAAGCTATTGTAACGGCAATAGCTGAGGCCAAACTCTTCGCAAAAATACCGAGGCTCTGTATCCTGTCGCATGGCACCACGAATTTGACGGCAATCGATGTCGGCTTCAACAAGCGTTCCATCGCGGAGCAAGTGAATTTCATTGCCGCACCTCAGCCCACCACAGTGAAGAAGCGCCACACATTGAAAGTGTTGAACCCAAATAATGGTGCCCCGCGCCACGGCTTTTCATTCGGCGCTGGCGCAGCGGCGCGGGCCACCCGCCTGACCCAAACTGATTTCAACGACAAAGGCCGCAAAGGCCAATTAGCGGCACTTAGTGTTTTGTTGGGCGCGATCTTTACTTCCGTTTTTTCCAAGCCCGACCCACAAGAAAAATCACACTTAAATCGGCCCACGCTTATTCATGCGGCAGTTGATGGCAAACCATTGTGCAGTGATGAACAACTGATGTTTCTGGCCACCACACTCGAAAAACAATTCTTCAATGCACGGCCCTTTTGGGGCGGCAAGAATGGCCCCATCCGCGTATCTGCTTTTGCTTATCCCGTATTTAATTTGCTGCGCTGGTTGCTGCCCATCATGTATGGTTCTGAAAATCGCACGATGCCTAAAGGTGCTGTCAGTCTTTCAGGCAACAGCTTCACCATCACCTGCGTTGAGCCCTATGTGATGGATGGCGAATTCTTTGATGGTCCAAAAGTGGGCCCACTGCGCGTGCAGGCAGGGCCAGTGTTTGAATTCATCACGAATTAATTGGCAACGGCCTCTCTGAAGATCGCTATAATATGGTCAATCTCCTCAGTTGTATGCGCGGCAGAAACTGAACAGCGCAGCAAACATAGGCCCTTGGGCGTGCCTGGCGGCACTGCCATGTTGACATAAACGCCAGCCTTAAACAGCTTATCCCATTTCGAAACGGTTGATAGTTCATCGGGCATGATAACAGCAACAACCGGGCTAACTACATCGCAACCCATCGTCAGGCCGAGCCCTTTGAGGCCGTTATAAAGCCGTGCCGAATTTTCCATGATCTTAGTGCGGCGCTCTGGCTCCGCCTTCAAAATCTTCAGGGCTTCAATGGATGTGGCGATAGACGCAGGAGAGGCCGAAGCCGTAAACATGTATGGCCGCATCGCATAGCGCAGGCTTTCAAATAGCGGATGGTTGGAAGCACCAAAGCCGCCAATCGCACCAACGCTTTTTGAGAAAGTGCCAATGACAAAATCAACATCATCTTCAAGCCCTGCCTCATCGCCAAGCCCACGACCATGGGGGCCCAGCACACCAAAGCTGTGGGCATCGTCTACACACAGCTGGAACTGGTGTTTCTTCTTTAGCGCGACAAAATCCTTTAACGGCGCACGGTCACCCAACATCGAATAGATGCCTTCCAATACCACCAACCTGCCGCCGCCTGTGTCTTCGGTGCGCGCCATGCGCTTGTCTAAGTCCGCTGCATCATTGTGGCGGAAACGCACAAGTTTTGCGCCTGATAAAGTGCAGCCATCATAAATCGACGAGTGTGAATCCGCATCAATGAAGATCGTGTCATTAGGCCCAGCAAGACCAGACAACATGCCAAGGTTTGCCTGATAACCAGTAGTGAAAATGATGCAATGTTTGAGGCCAAGAAAACTGGCCAATTCACGTTCCAATTCGCTGTGTAGGGCAAATGAGCCATTGGCAATGCGCGAACCGGTGGTGCCTGTGCCAAATT
>PLXI01000269.1 GCA_003151375.1 Hyphomicrobiales bacterium | reverse complement strand
GGACTGCGGCAGGCACTGGAAGCTCACCGCGGAGAAACCGAGCAGCACATAGCCAAACTCGAACAAATCTTTGGTCTACTCGAAATGCCACCAAAGGCGCAGAAATGTGATGCCATCGATGGTATTTTAGAAGAAGCAGATGGCATTCTAAAAGATTTTGGAAAGTCCAAGTCCTGCGATGCAGCAATTATATTTTCCGCCCAAGCTGTCGAGCACTATGAGATCACACGCTACGGCAGCATGCACGCCTATGCCATAGCACTTGGAATGACCAAGGCAGCGGAGCTCATCGCCTCAGTTCTTGAACAGGAAAAGGCGGCGGATTTTAAGCTTACCGATCTAGCGGAAGAGCGGATCAATCACGCTGCCGAGACAAACTAGAATTAGAAGAAGGCGCGGGGGCAACTCCGCGCTCCACTTTACTCTTCTGCGTTTGCTCTGACTTTAAGAACGCTCCGTGTTCAACACCAAAATTAAATGATCCAAAGAGTTATTCTTCGGCACAGAGCGGATTTAAAAAAGCAAACACCGCGTTGCTGGAGATTTTATCCGCTATGCAACATGGTGTGAGATTCAGTTAAATCGAACTCAGTGATGAAAGAATATCACCAACAAGATGATGACTGGGATTGGCACGCCAAGTAACCACAATAAAATTCCGCGACCCATAATGATCTCCATTAAAAGTTGATATCCAATTTCTGCTCATAAGCGCGAAAGTGTTTTGCGATGAGCGAGGTCCTAAGAGAGAATAAATGCTCAGTAGCCCCTTCGTTAGTTGGCGTTGGAAACTTGTACAATGATGCCTTCGTCAGAATGGTGCATTTAGTGATTATCAGGACCTTGCGCCTTAAACACCGCACGCAATGGTTAGTTCCCTTCAACTTCATTTTTTTTATAACATGAAGTTGATGCGTGTTTTATGCGGAGTAACTTTTGCTAGAACGAGCACAAATTTGGTGCATTTAATTCTTATATCAATTGCTGGTCATTCTGTGGGAATTTCAGAACATTTCGGCGACCAGCAGGGTTCACTTGTGTTTTCAAGAGGCTTGCCCCTATACATTCTTGATGAAGGTTTTCACCAGATTGAGGATTATTAGTCGCGAGATTCCCAAGCGAACGATTATTCCGCTGTTCATTGGCTTTGTGGCGCTGGCTATTATTGTTTCAATGACATTTTTGTTGAATCAACGTGCCCAGCAGAATTTCAATAATGTAACCGCAGAAAGTTCGCTTCGTACCGCAGCCACTGACTTGCGCAATAGTATGCAGACCGCAGAATCTAGTCAGCGCGGCTATCTCTACACCGGAAATGAAATCTATCTTGCGCCCTATTCCGTTGCCAAAGGCCAATTGGAAAAACAATTACAAAAGGTTCAATCAGGCCTCAGCCGCTATCCTGAGCTGGTGGCCGCCGGCGATAGGTTGGGCTCTGTCATCGAGCAGAAAATTCAGGAAATGGATGACACCATCGACCTCAAGAATAGGGGCGATGACGCCGCTGCCTTGAACATGGTGCGGTCCAATCGCGGCAAGGCCTTGATGGATGAGGCTAATGTTTTCGTAAGTGGAATCATCCGCGTGACTGAACAAAAACAGCTGGAAGGGGTGCGCGAACAGCAAGGGGGTGCTTTAATTTTAAGTTGGGTTTCGATCATCGGTGCGTTGGTGATTTTGGGCACAGGCGCAATCGCCGGATATTTCGTGCTCAATCACACGCGGAACCTAGCGGAAGCTCGCGAAGCGTTGAAAACATTAAACCAAAGCCTTGAACAGCGTGTAGATGAGCGGACCACCGAGCTTGCACATACCAATGATGATTTGCGGGTGGCGCGCGACCGCGCCGAGACTCTGTTGTCAGATGTCAATCACCGCGTGGCTAATAGCTTGGCAATGGTTTCCACACTGGTCAAACTTCAGGCCAACTCAATTGCCGACAATACAGCCAAGAACGCGCTGGAACAAACCCAATCGCGTATTCATGCCGTGTCCCTCGTGCATAGGAATCTCTATACATCAGGCGATGCGAGGGTGGTCTCGCTTGATGAATATCTGGCCGGCATCGTCCAACATCTTCAGACTGCAACACATGACCAAATTCGGGACATCTCGCTTGTATATGACTTTGCGCCTATCCGATTAGTTGCCGACAAAGCCACCAGTCTCGGTGTAATTTTGAATGAGTGGATCATCAACGCGATCAAGTACGCCTACCCGTCCGGCTCAGGCGTCGTCCACATCAAACTCTTGCTCAACAAGGATGGGCTGGGTGAACTAACGGTGGCCGATGAAGGCGTGGGCTTTGATCCCAAAATACGGGCGCGCGGCACAGGATTTGGCACCAGGATTGTGCGTGCCATGGCCACCAGCCTCTCCGGAACGGTTGAGTATTTAGCGACTGATCCCGGGTCCATTTCGAAACTGGTCTTTGCGGTGAAATAAGCGCCACTGGCGGAGTCGAAAATTTCTGATGTGGCGCAGTTGGGACAAAGCTTATTGTTCAGATGGCCTTGTCAGCGAGATGCAATTCAGGCAGCTTCAAACAATGTCTCAGCAATTATCTGATCCTTCATGTGGCACTCTACCAGCCGCCGCAACGAGCATTGCGCGCGCTTTGTGCTTGGAGGAAAGTAGATGACTACCAACGGAAACGTGATCGCATTTCTTTTGTTGGCCGCCTGCCGAGGCATTCTTCTAACGGCGTCATTGATTGGTGGGCCCGTTCTGGCTGTCGCACAAGAAGGCCCGCCGGGCATTACGCACCGCACCATATTTCCGGCTTTCGATGATAAAGCGCCAGCATGTACTGCACCTGCAGGTCTTACGAAAGTGCTGGCTTACGTTCAGGAGAATGAGCGCGAATTTCTTCAAGGCGTTGGCAACGGCCTCTCACTGGCCGCCAAAAATCGTGGGCTCGAATATCGCAACGTCGTGGTTGAAAACGACGCCGCCAATGCGGCAGCGCAGATCGATTTATTCCGTGCCGCCAAAGTTGGCGCTGTGATCGGCACTTCGTCCAATCCTGCGGTTATCAGCCATAGTCTTCAGCAAGTCATCTGGTCGGGTGCTTTTGTGGGCACCATTGTGCCGCCGCCTGCGACATTGCTGCTCAATGCTCCACAATATGCAACGGGCAAGGTGTTAACAGACGCCGCTATTGCCCATATCGTCACCAAGCTCGGCGGCAAAGCCAATGTCGTCCTGCTGACACAAGATTCGATGCAATACTTATCCCCACGCTTCAAGGCGATGCGGGATGGGTTTGATAAGCTTCCCGGCGTTACCGTCGTTGCTGATATAACGCCCGATCCTGTCAGCAAGGAAGGTGGCTTTGCTGCAATGAACACCATTCTGCTGGCCAATCCAGATGTTGACGTTGTGCTCGGCAGTGACGCGGTTGTGCTGGGGGCGCTGAAAGCATTGCGCGCCGCACACAAGGACAGACCCAACCAATTCCTCGGCGGCATCGACGGCGAGCCCGAGGCGGTGTCCGAAATAAAGAAAGGCGATGGTCCTTATAAAGCGAGTGTCGCGCTGTCCTCGCCTGTATTCGGCTACGCCATGGGCCAGTTTGCCGCCGACTGGCTCGAAGGCAAGAGCATTCCACAGGCGATGGATATCCTTCCCATCGCTCTCACCAACGATAACATTGTGCAATACGAAGCCGACTTGGCAGATCCCGCATCGGTCTATGGCAACACTATGCGCCGCAATGCTTATCTAAAAATGTATGGCAACATCTGCTACGATACGCGAGACCAGTATGTAAATTTTCCATGGTCGTCTGAACAGAACTGACCTGATCGAAGATATGCCGACTTTAATAGTAAAATTGCCAGCAGCGTATCTCACATGATGATTTCACGGTTTAGCGCCAGCAACATATTTGCGCCAACCACCGAGATGCGAAATGTCGGTTGCGTCTTTCAGTCCCGCGGTTTCGACTAAAAATCCTTTCGGATTGGTGCCATCGGCAAGCTCAAGGGTTCCGATGCCGAGTGGTGAGGGAATTGCCGCCACAAAAGTGCCAAACCCTTCTGACGGTAATTCCCACACTTCCACATCAATGCTCGATCCATTGCCATCAAGTGAACGCAACAGACCTGGCTTTGGAATGGTCTGTCCGGCCAGCGCATAAAGATTGTAGGCAGGAATGGTTTTTGCTGTACGGCAAAATTGCCCCCCGAGGTTTTTAAGCTGAGGGTTGAGTGGCATGCCCGATAGATGCGCACCAACCACCGCAATTTCGATCATGCCGTCGGCGGCGGAAGACGCGAGAGGCAATACGGCTGGCTGCTGCCAGCCAGTGGCACCCAGCGGCAGTTTGCTGTTGGCGTGTATATCCCTTGCAAGGGCCGCCACCAAATGATCGGCCCCAGCGGCTGCCAGAAGTGTCACACTCATTGGCAACCCGTCATTGCGCATCCCGCTGGGAATAGCGATACCGCAGAGATCAAGTAAGTTGACGAAATTTGTATAGGTGCCAAGCCTGCTATTGGTGAGGATAGGTTCAGCAAGAACAGCATCAACAGTGTAATGCGTCGGTGCCGTTGGAACGCAGATGAGATCGACCGAAGCGATGACGCGCGCAAGTTTTGCCTTTAAAGTTTGCAGCGCGTAAAGTCCTTTGAAGGCGTCTGCAGCCGAGAGTTTTTCCGCTCCGCCAATTATCATGCGCGTAACCGGGTGGATGGCATCTGGCTCTGCCTTGAAAAAATCTTCAATTGCCGCATAGCGTTCCGCAACCCAAGCACCCTCGTAAAGTAGATTGGCGGTGGCATAAAAATCGCCGAATGGAATTTCGACTAACTTGCAGCCCAGTGCTTTAAGCGAAGTTGTCGCTGTATTAAAGCCAGCTTGCATAACATCATCACCGAAGAATTTGAGATCAGCTTTGGCTGGCACGCCGACTGTCAGGTTGGGTGCCCTCGCACGAAGCGGATTAACTACGATGGGCTTTGAATAGGCATCAGTGGCGTCTGGACCAGCAGCGACCTTATATGCGGCATAAGCGTCATCAACAGTCAGTGCAAAAATTGAAACGCAATCAAGCGTGCGGCAAGCTGGCACTACGCCACTGGTCGAAAGCGAACCAAGGGTGGGTTTCAATCCAACGATATTATTGAGGCCAGCGGGAACGCGGCCAGAGCCAGCCGTGTCGGTTCCTAATGCAAAGGAAACAAGGCCTCGTGCTGTTGCAACTGCGGATCCTGCACTCGACCCACCGGGAATAAGAGAAGGATTAATGGCGTTTTTGGGCGCTGGATAAGGTGTGCGCAGACCCACGAGACCAGTTGCAAATTGGTCAAGATTGGTTTTGCCGATGACAATGGCACCGGCGGCTTTGAGACGCGCCACAACCGTCGCATCCTTAGTGGGTGTGTAGGCGAATGCTGGGCAAGCCGCCGTTGTCGGCATGCTTGCGACGTCGATGTTGTCTTTCACCGCAAAAGGTATGCCCCACAGAGGTTTGGCTACAGCATCAAACGCACCAAGTTCTTCGACTTCGGACATGAGCTCCTGCATTGAAGCCAAATGTATGAAAATGCCGGGGTCATTGCTCTTAGTGATACGGCCTAGAACAGTCGCGATCATTTCAGACGGGTTGGTGCCCGCAGCATAGGCGGTATGAAGGCTTTGAATGTCGAAGTGAAGGTCGCCCAGCGTCATTTTTTTTCTCCAAGAATTATCACTGGCAAATTCCACTGAATAAGAACAACACAGCCCTCTTTCGACCATACCGAATGTTCGCTGCCTATCTCATTGAGAACCACTGCGCCCGCGGCATAATCCCCAGATTCGTCGCTTTGCACGCCGTCTAGAATTACAATTGTTTCAAGACCCGCATGGCGGTGGCGCGGCACTGCCGACCCCGGTTCATAATTTAGAACTGCAACGCTGGGATCAGAGGCACCGCCTTTGATGAGCCAATGCACTTCAATGCCTTGTCTGAAGAATTCAAACTGCAACTTACGCCAACCTCCATTCACAAGGTCAGGTAAAGATTTCCTAGACATTGTTAATTCCCTTGAGGATTTCATCGGTCGTCGCTGTCCATCCGACGATAGCACTTTGTGCACGGATCATGTCGATTGCGGCGGTCTTGAATTCTGCAAAGTAACTTTCTGTTGCGTCTTCGGCCAGCAAACAGTCATAGCCCCTATCATTGGCTTCGCGCATTGTCGTTTGCACACAAACTTCTGTGGTCACGCCAGCAAAAACCAGATGCGTGATGCCGTGAAGTTTCAATTCATCGTCCAAGCGTGTCGCATAAAATGCTCCCTTGCCAGGTTTCTTGATCACGACCTCGTTGGGCAAAGGTGCCAGCTCAGATATAATTGCGGTGCCGGGCTCGCCAGCAATAAGCACGCGGCCCATGGGGCCGACATCGCCAATGCGAAGTGTGGGACTGCCCCGGTTGCGCTTGGCGGGTGGACAATCGGAAAGATCAGGCAGGTGGCATTCCATCGTGTGAATGACAGAAAGCTGGGCTTGTCGAAAGCCTTCGATGAGTTTTTTAACCGTCGGTACGATGGTGCCGATGCGGCTCACATCATTGCCGAGGCTGGCACCAAAGCCGCCTGGCTCGGCAAAATCGCGCTGCATGTCGATGACGATCAACGCTATTGTCTGGCCATCGAATTTAAAGTCGAAAGGCAGGGCCTTGATATTATGCATCAGTGATGGCCCGCCATATATTGACCGATGGTTTGCACATTGGCCGTTGCAATGGGCGTTTCATAAACCAGTGCACCATCTGACATCACCAGAATGCGATCTGAAAGTTCTAAGAGCTCATCTAGATCTTCCGATAACAAAAGCACGGCGGTGCCATTATTGCGCGCCTTCATAATGCGTGCGCGAATTTCGGCAACCGCTGAAAAATCGAGTCCAAAACATGGGTTTGAAACGATCAACAAATCCACTTCACCACTCAGTTCACGGGCTAACACTGCGCGTTGCACGTTGCCCCCCGAAAGAGCAGATATGGGTGAGGTGAGTGATGTTGTCTTCACCTTAAACTGCGAGACGAGTTGCGCCGCATAGGACTTGATGGCTGCGGCATTGATCCAGCTCAGAGGCTTTCCATCTGCGCCAAGATCAAAATTACGGAAGCTCAAATTTTCGGCCACAGTCATTCGCGGCGCACAGGCATTGCGCAAAGGCTCTTCTGGTATGAATCTGACATTGAGATTGCGAGACTCATCGCGACTGGCTGCATAAGGCAGTCCTTCTACTAAAATTTCTCCGCTTTCGCGCTGGCGCTGTCCGGCCAGCACTTCCAGAAATTCTTTCTGGCCATTGCCAGATATTCCCGCGATGCCCACGATCTCTCCGGCCCGCACATCGAGTTTCTCAACGTCAATCGTTTTCAAACCGGTTCTATCAGGTGCTTTCAGTGACTTTACGGCCAGCACGGTTTTGGCCATTTTATCAACAGGTGTGCGGCTGTCTAAAACAGCAATAGATTGATCACCGATCATCATCGCTGCCATGGATTTGCGGTTCAGCTTTTTGACGCTGCCGCTGCCAGTCAATTTGCCTTTGCGCAGCACGCTGATGTTGTCCGCAAAAGCGATGACTTCATTAAACTTATGGGAAATCATCAGCACGGTAAGATCGCCACTTTCGGTCATCGCGCGCACATGGCCCAAAACTTCATTGGCCTCGCCTGGGGTTAACACCGAAGTCGGTTCGTCGAGAATAAGGAAGCGACGACCCAAATAGAGTTGCTTAACAATTTCGAGTTTCTGTTTTTCACCTGCTGCAAGTTCGCGCACTGGCACATCAAGCGGCAGCTTGAAAGGCATCGTCTCCATGAATAGTGCAAGATCGCGCTTTTCCTTTTGCCAATCGATGATAGCTGGCACGACGTCACGCGAAATCACCAGGTTCTCAGCTCCCGTCAGTGAAGGCACTAATGTAAAGTGCTGGTAGACCATGCCGAGCCCCGCGGCTGCCGCATCCTTAGGACTAGTGACGGAAATCTCGCGATTATCGACGATCATTTCGCCAGCGGTGGGTTGATAAAATCCCATCATACATTTAACCAAAGTCGATTTGCCAGCACCGTTCTCGCCAAGCAGCGCATGAAAACTTCCCGCTGGAACTTTGATTGAAACATCATCAAGTGCAGTAAAGCCACCAAAGTGCATCGTCATGCCCACGGTTTCAACTGACGGTGCGCGGCGCAGCGGTGTCACCGGCATTGCATCAACAGCAGCGTTCGTCATGCGTGCACTCCTTCGTGGAGCGGATCGCAGCTTGCAATTATCGCCACCGGGCCGCCGCCATCTGGCCCCTGATGTTCCGCGCCACCCGACACATAGATTTCGGCGTGGCCGACCAGACTGGCGAGTGCGCCTCCAACAAAAGCTCTCGCGTGACGGGTCGAGGAAATATCGGAATCGTTGAGCATCGTATGGCGATAGCCGCGTATCGACCCGCTGGAGCCTGCTTCGGCTTTGGCGAGCAGGGCGATTACGCGTGCGCGATCTTGGGCAGGCAACTGGCCCGATGTCTTTAATCCAAGACAGGCCAGCGCTGCGCGGACGGGCTCAATGTCGATGGCATCCTGCATAACGCAATGTTCGATGCGAAGTGGGCCGCTCCAACCTTGCGCCACGCCGAGTACGATGATTTCATGATCGGTGAGTTCGATGCCTGCCGAAGCCGAAGCGCGTGAGGAATAGATTGACCAGTCTTGTCCAATCGATTCATCCGTGAGCAGCGCTGGATCGGTCTCGCCTAGCGCGACGGCAACGCCAAGTGCTGAAGCCGCGCGCGACAGACCCATCGATTTCAATGTGTCGCGGGTTGCAACTTGGGCGCCGCTCATTTCAGCCTCGGCAATCCGATCAGCCGTCAGCAAGGGGCATTTGATTTGCACGAAGTGAACATCCGCAGCGCTGCCTATTCCCGCATCGCGCATTGCTGCGCGCGCACCTTGCGCTACACTATTGACTTGAGCCAGCCGACCAATGCTCTCATACGACAAATGCGGTGTGCGCGCGCGCCCGATCGCGAGCGCTTTAGGTTCGGCTTGTTCGTCGACTTCGCGGGCCTCGAAGATAATAAAATGTGGGGCGAGACCGCCTTCTGTGCCGCCAGACATCACGATGCTGACGATCTGGTCACTGTCTGAACGGTGATATGGTTTCAGCGCATCTTTGAGTGCCCGACTGGCGAGACTGCGGGTAAAATCGTTGACGCAGCCATTGCCTTCCGTCTTGCCGACAATCGCGACGATGGCACTCGGATCTATTTCGCCAGCGCTGATCAGCGCTTCAAACCCCGAGACATCGTCAGGTGCTTTCGCCGCTATCCGGTGCACGTAAGCACGCCGGGTCACGGCAATTGCCCCACCAGTGCTGAGGAATTTGAGACGGCACCAAAAACCCCTCCTTGCATCTTGATCATTTTAATCGCTGCAAGGTGATTACCAAAATCAGTTGCGCCACAACAATCTTCCAGCATCACGCATTCATAGCCGCGGTCATTGGC
>PLXI01000290.1 GCA_003151375.1 Hyphomicrobiales bacterium | reverse complement strand
TCCATATTTATCTGACGACGGACAGTCCTCATGGGTTGAACCGGAACTAGTCAGATACGGATGTCATAACTTAAGTGAGCTTGGAGGTTTGAGGTATCCCAAAGCATTGTGGTGTGGCCAGCTGCACTTGGTTTCTGCCTGTGCTGGTCTCTTTTTTGTTGAAACTCTGAAACAAACATTCTTTGGCTGGAGCATATGATGAGCAAGGAAACCGAATATGATCGGAAGATGAATTTGAAGTACGGACCACTAAGGCCTGTGGTTGAGCTCGCAGTCGACGCGATAAGTCGCGGTAGGTGTATCAAATTGCAAAATGGTGACATTGTCGAGCTGCATGCAGTTGGGNNACCCGCGAACAAATGCTAGGTTTACTTTGCTACGTTGTACAAGGAGACGCTGGGCCTGGATTAATAAAAGATCTAAAGCTAATCACTGTACCAAGGCCCATAACAATTACTATCGACAATCTCTTTTCAAAGGCCCCAAGAAGTCGCTTCGAGAAAAATGATAAGAGATTCTCAAAAATAATCTTACAGGTGAGGAAGTAGCCTAGCATGATGGCTATACGCCTAGTTTGCCACAATGTTAGGTGGGCACACAGAATACTTTGGTACTCAAATGCGTATTGATAGTCCCTTATTGAATACTTCGTCGCTTTGTCCATTCTGTTGATTTGTGTGTTTGATACTTAGTTTGATTGGCCAAAGCAGTAGTGGTGCCAAGGCAACCCATCAAGTTTTAACCGAGATTAGCTGCTATTGCGGTTTCATCGCTCAACCCACATGCGGCATTAGTGGAGAAGGGCCATCAGTTGTGAAATGGAATTGATTTTGAGATTTTTGGGAGGCCCAACTGGATCCAATGAGGCTCTCCCTAAGCCTGACCCAATAGCCTGAACTTTAATGAAAGAGGATCTGTAATTGTTCCTGATTGCAAAGTTCGGATCCATCACCAAATCTGTCTCGCAAGATGGTCGATATCACAAGGAGCAAGTCGTGCATGATGATCGACGTGATCAGAAACCCGCTGATGACGAAGAACACATCAACCCCCACGAATCCTCCGCCGAACGTTTTGAAGCCGGCATTGAACAACATGACCGGAAGAACCGCCACTGCACGCCGGCCATCGATCTCGGGACGATACCTATTGCTTACCTATGGCTCCTCCGCGTCACTGCGACCTAGCCACATTAATTCAAACTCAAAGATACACCAGAGCCTCCATTCAATTGGGCCCCGTTAAGGTTAAAAGTCCGTTGCCCGAAATCGACTTTTTGGTGAATGCAAAGTTAACGCCGCGTCTCACTTCTCGCGCATGGCGTGCGACCAACTCTCAATCAAAGGCCTAATCAAGTAAGAAAATGGCGAGCGCGCTTCAGTGGCAATAAAGGCTTCGGCTGCCATGCCTGGGCGCAATTTATTATCACCTAATTTGGCGCGCTCTCCGGCTGGGATGACCAGTGTAATGGCATAAAACGGCGGCGCGTCGCTCTTGCTGGCATCAGGCTTAGTGGTATTAGCAGCAACATGCGTTACCTGAGCGGAAATGGCCGGCGTGACGCGGGAATTCAACCCTGAAAAACGCACCTCTGCCTTCTGGCCCTCACTGACACTGTTGATGTCATTGGGGCTGACAGCAGCTTGCAACACCAAATCATCATCTTGTGGCAAGATCATCATCAGCGTCTCGCCCGGTGAAATAACCCCACCCTCGGTATGCACGGAAAGCTGATACACTGTTCCGGTGATCGGCGCTTTAATAGTCGTGTGGTCCAGCTTGGATTGTGCTGCAAGGCGCTGGCCTTGCAGTTCAACCAGCTTACTTTCGGTGTCGCGCAATTCAGTGAGTGCTTGGGTGCGCAAATCTTCCTCAGCTTGCAGGCTTTGTAATTTCACTTCGCTAATCTTGGCCAAGGTCTGGGCTTTGCTGGCAGAAAGTTGTCCGGTTTCACCCGAGAGCTTTGCTGCATCCCTGTCCATCTCCATCAGCCGTGTGGCAGGCACCAAACCCTTCTCTTGCAGTTTGCGCAAACTGTCAGTTTCTTGACCCATAAAATCCATTTGCTTCTGGTTGCCAACCAGTTGCGCATCAATGCCACTAATTTGTTCATTCAACTGACCAATCTGTTCGCTGAATTGATCTTGCTTGCTTTTCAAAACCCCAAAGTTTGATTGCAGCAACTTCTGCTGGCCCGCCAACACTTCCGCCAGATGAGGATCATCAGGCTTGGCGCTCAGACCTTGCGGCAATTCAAGTGTTGAGTGAAGATCACGCTGCGCCTCAAGCCTTGCACGCTTTACTAAGTTTTCATCCAACTGGCCGTCAATGATACCCAGTTGCGCGTTGATTTCGGCAGGATCAAGCACCACCAGCTCTTGGCCGGCCTGCACAACATCACCGTCCTTCACATTTATCTTTAAAACGTTGCCGCCTTCGAGGTGCTGCACTTTCTTGGAAAAGCTTTCAGCCTCCAATGTAGCATGGGCAATCACCGCACCATTGATATTGGCAAACCAAGTCCAGCTTGCAAATCCAATCACCATTGTGGCCAGTGCTAAATAGCCGGCCACCTGCAAGCGCCGCAGTGAGCGTGAGGTGGCGTTAGATGCGGGAGTCTTAGTCATTGCACATTGCGCTTAGGTGTTGGGCTACGCAGGTGACCCGTCATCGACAAGCTGGTACCAGACATTTGCTGTGGTGCCTTCAGTGCTGGCGAGGCGGCAGCCACGACGGCATTTGAAGCTGGCGGCTTCAGGCCCACCTTGGCCATGATTTCATCGCGCCCACCCAGTGCTGCCACGCGCCCATCCGCCAAGATAAGCAGATTGTTCATGGCAAGCAGTGCTGATGGCCGGTGTGCCACCACAACAACTGAAGCTCCACGTGTCAGAGAGGCTCTAATCGCTTTATCCAGGGCCACTTCACCTTCGGCATCCAGATTGGAATTGGGTTCGTCCATCACCAGTAAAACTGGATCACCATAAAGCGCACGCGCGAGGGCCAGCCGTTGGCGCTGGCCTGCCGAAAGCCTCGCTCCGCCAAAGCCCAGTTGCGTGTCATAACCTTCGGGCAGCCGCAAAATGAAATCATGGATATTTGCAAGTTGCGCAGCCTCAACAACTTGGCTGGCGTCAACGCTCTCATTAAATCTTGCGATATTCTCAGCCACCGTGCCTGCAAAAATCTGCACATCTTGGGGTAGATAGCCAATGGCCTTGCCATAATCATCGCTGCTACGTTGGTCAGGAGTGGCACCGTCTAGCCGCACTGAGCCCTGTGCCAGCGGAATAAGCCCGACCAAAGCCCTCGCCAATGTGGATTTTCCAGCACCTGTCGGGCCAATAATACCAAGGCCCTGGCCCGGCTTCACTTGAAAACCAACGCCTTGCACAATAGGTCGATCAGCCCCCGGCAATGTAATGACAACTTTCTCAACTTCAAGAACACCTTTTGGGGTTGGCAATTCCATCCGCTCGCGCTCTTTGGGCACAAGCCACAGTAGATTGGTCAACCTGTCATAAGCCTTGCGTGCCAAAAGAAACTGCGGCCAACCAGCAACCGCCTGTTCAATTGGCGCCAAGGCGCGGCCCATAATTATCGATGAAGCCACAATGGAACCCGCTGAAATTTCATGTTTCACTGCAAGCCACGCAGCTGCCGCCAACATGCCTGACTGTAACATCAAACGAAACACGCGTGAGAAAGCCGCGTAGGAAGCCCCAGCATCATTGGCCTTTGTTTGCTGGTCAAGCGCTTCTCCTTGCACTTTTTCCCAGCGCCTGCGCCAAGCAGCTTTCATGCCCAAGGAATGCATCGCCTCTATATTGCGCCGCGCCTCTTCAGTTAACAGCTGCGCGCGCATCGATGTTTCCGTGGCTTGCGCTTGAGGGTTGCGCTGGGCGCGTTCAGTTAGCAAAGCCAAGATCAAAATAACCACAGCTGCAAAAACCGACACCACGCCTAAAATCCAATGCAACAGAAAAAGCACCGCAATATAAAGCGGCACAAAGGGTATATCAAACCATGCCAGTGGCCCCTGCCCGCTGATAAATTGGCGCACTGTTGTTAAATCTTGCACGGGCTGGCTGCCAAGTCCGCTGGCGCCATTGACATTGCGCAAAGTCATAAACGCCATCACGTCAAAAACCCTCACACGCAAAGCTTCTTCCAACTTGCGCCCCAGCCTAACGAAAATTCGACTGCGGATATAATCCATCACGCCATAATAAGCATAAAGCACCGCCACAATCAGGCACAACGCCAATAAGGTTGGGATACTGCCTGACGGAATCACCCGGTCATAGACTTGCAGCATGAACAGCGAGCCAGTGAGCGCCAAAGCGTTAATGATCAAGCTAAAGGTAAAAACAGAAAAAAACACCGTGCGGTTTCCTGATATCAGCTCACCGCGCAGTTCACTTGGGGTATTTTGATTTTTCGCCTCGGCCAACAGTCGCTCCTCAAGACAGCGTTGCCAACTACTAGTTGACAACGCGCCCACACATTGCGAGAGATACGCCAATCGGTGCCCCAAAAGCAAATGCCAAGGGGCTTCAAAGGGAACATGGTGCGGCTGACCCACTGCGGGGCCAAACCCATGACTGCCCCC
>PLXI01000275.1 GCA_003151375.1 Hyphomicrobiales bacterium | reverse complement strand
ATTCTCAACGATACAAAGAAAATCTCCGCACTTACCGGTGGCACTGTGATGATGCTCACTTCCCTGCTGCTCTTCGTGCCCGTGCTGCCACAAAGCGCTTCTGCCAGCGATATTGCTCCAATCTCAACTCAAGCGGCTCAGACTGGGCGTTTCTTCCGCATTGCTTTGAACAAATCAGCTGTCGTCACGCTTCCGGCAGAAGCCAAAGAGGTTGTGGTTGGCGACAATGACATTGTTGATGTGCAGGTGCGCAACAAAACCACGGCCTATCTTTTTGCGCGCAAGACCGNNTGGAAGTTGCCATTGACACTTTAGCACTGCAAAATCTAATCCGCCGCACTCTTCCTGGCACGCGCATCACTGTGGACGTGCTTGGGGCCAACGTTGTGCTTGGCGGCATTGCGATGAATGCACTTGAAGCCACCACAGCGGTTTCACTGGCCAATGAATATATTGCCCAAGGCACCACTGTGGTTTCGACTACCTCCACCACCACCACGGGCGGCGGTCTGATCGTCAACACCATCAAGGTTCTCGGTGAAGACCAAGTGATGCTGCAGGTGAAGATGGTGGAAATTCAGCGTGATGTGCTGAAGCAATGGGGTATAAATTTCGGCGCGGCCATCAATGCAGGCTCATTTGCCTTTAACCTTTCCAATGTGAATCCTTTTTCTTCTGTTCCTCTGTCTCAGGCTGGANNTCCAATGTGAATCCTTTTTCGAGTGTTCCTCTGTCTCAGGCCGGTGGATATGGCCTGTCAGCCTCAGACGGTGGGGGCAATTCCTTCACCAGCATTGTTAGAGCCATGGAAAGCGACGGCATGTTGCACACTTTGGCTGAGCCTAATTTGACAGCGGTTTCAGGCCAAGCGGCTTCGTTCAAAGCTGGCGGCGAGTTCCCATATCAAACCTGTTCAGGCACTCCAGTTTTGTGCACCGTGGCGTTCAAAAATTATGGCGTTGGTCTTGATTTTACACCAACGGTGTTGAGCGCAGGCCGCATCAATCTTAAAATTCATACGGCAGTGAGCGAGTTAACCCAAATACAGAACGGCGTGGTTGGCATGTCTGGTGGTTCTGTTCCTTCATTAAACGAACGTGCTGCTGATACAGTGCTCGAAATCCCCGATGGCGGTTCGATGATGCTGGCTGGTTTGATCCGTGAGAATACACGTCAAACGATCAATGGCACCCCGGGGCTTCGCGATTTGCCAGTTTTGGGCGCACTGTTTCGTAGCCGCGATTTCATTTCGAACCAGACCGAATTGGTGGTGATTGTAACACCACATATCGTTCGTTCCGCTGCTCAAAGAGAATTTGAATTACCAGACAAGAATTTCAACGAGGCCAATGATTCTCAATCCATCATTATGGGCAGATTGAACAAGATCTATGGTTCCAAGACAACGACGCCGACAAGCCCCTATGGTGGCAACGTTGGTTACATTGTTGAGTGAACGGAGTGAATGAGATGAATGATATAGTAAAAACCGCGCCAAAATTTTTCCTCATCATAGTTGCCTTCGCCTTATCCGGCTGCATGACAACTGATGCAGCACTCGGTGATTTTGAACATGCACCCGCTCACGCTTCGGATCGCTATCCAATAACCGTGGCCAACGGCCCAAAAGGGCCAAAAACTCATGTGGCCCCTTGCGGCAGTTGGAATAGTGATCTTGCTGATACTAAGCAAAATCTTCCTTATGAAAATCTGGGTTGCGCGGTTCAAACCAATATCGCTGCTGAAATCGTCGATCCAAGGACCATCATTCAGCCATATCCTGAAGCAGTGGATGACTCCAACACGGAAGTGGCCGCTATTATTCGCCAACAAGGTGCTGTCAGCACCGTCACTATGCCCACCAACTACACCTACCAGCCATAATTTAATTCACCACGAAAGCCTGTCATGACGCTTGCTGCTCAAACTGCCACACCAAATAACGCCATGGTCTCTCTTGTGCCACGTATCAGCATAGGCATTTTTTGCGATAACCCGCAGAGTGCTGCTGTGATGCAGGCGGCCGCGAATGATCGGCGGATGGCCAAAGCCCATGTCAATGTTGAAACCAGTGGTATTGTTGGTGCGACCGCTGCTTATGCCCAAGAGGCAACACCAAATGTGGTGATCGTCGAATCGCATGGCGACTGCGCGCAAGTGATGGCGGAGCTTGGTCGTTTTGCTGAGGTTTGCCAACCCAACACCAAGGTGATTGTGATTGGCCACGTCAACGACATCGTCTTGTACCGCGAATTGATGAAAAATCATGTGAGCGACTATATTGTAGCTCCTTTCAGTACGTTACAAATCATCGATTCCATTGCTGGGATTTACTCAGATCCAAAAGCTGCACCATTAGGTCGCATCATCGCTTTTGTTGGCACCAAGGGCGGTGTGGGTTCGTCCACGATAGCTCACAACATCGCCTATGCCTTTTCCAACAACCTTGATACCGAAACCATCCTGACGGATCTTGACCTGTCATTTGGAACATCCGCACTCAACTTCAACCATGACGGCGGCGGCACATTCTACGAAGCACTTTCCGCACCTGAACGGGTTGACTCAACGTTGCTTGACCGCCTGATGTCCAAGCTCGGTAACAAGCTCAGTCTGCTGAACGGCCCTGGCACGATTGAACGTGACATGACGTTTGACAGCCAAGCAGTTGACACCGTTCTCGAGGTGGTGCGCAAAGCAGCGCCTCTCATCGTCGTTGATATTCCAAATGCCTGGGCACCTTGGGTAAGGCATACTCTGTTGAACGCCGATGAAGTCATTATCACGGCTTCGCCTGAATTGCCGTCTTTGCGCAATGCCAAGAACCTGATGGATATGTTAAAAGCTGGCAGGCCGAATGACAGCGTTCCGAAGCTCATTCTCAATAATGTTGGCGTTCCAAAGCGGCCAGAAATTCCAGCTGCTGATTTCTCAAAAGCACTTGGCATTGAAGCTTCAGCCATCATCCCACATGATCCGCAGTCTTTCGGGCAGGCCCAAGGCAACGGACAAATGATATTTGAAGTGGCCCCAAAATCAAAATCAGCAGAGATTTTGGAACAATTATCTTACGAACTAGCGGGCATCGCGAAGCCAAGTGCAAAGTCAGGAAAGTTTGATCTATCCGGTTTCATGCAAAAACTTCCGTTGCTGAAGTCTAAAAGGGAAAAATAATGTTCGGCAAAAAATCTGATGCAGCGCCTATCGCCCCCGTTGCTGTACCCCAACCAGTGGCCGCGCAGCCATTACAACATCATGTGGCTGTTGCTGGAGCGCCGATTCCGGATTTGAAACCTGCGGTTCCTAAGCCAGTCGCTCCGCCACAACCTGCCGAAGCGCGCCAAAAGCCAGAGTCTTACTATGACATCAAAGGCACGATTTTTAACGCATTGATTGACGCGATCGATCTTACTCAATTGGGCCAACTCGACCGTGGCGCTGCACGTGATGAAATCCGTGACATTGTAAACGAAATCATTTCTCTCAAAGATGTGGTGATGTCTATTTCAGAGCAGGAAGAACTGCTCGAAGATATCTGCAACGACGTGTTGGGTTACGGCCCGCTTGAGCCTTTGTTGGCGCGTGACGATATCGCCGACATCATGGTGAACGGTGCCAGCACGGTGTTCATCGAAGTCGATGGCAAGATGCAGAAAACCGGTGTGCGCTTCCGCGACAATTCGCAACTGCTCAACATTTGTCAGCGCATCGTTTCGCAAGTTGGGCGTCGTGTTGATGAATCAAGCCCTATCTGCGACGCGCGCTTGCCTGATGGTTCACGTGTTAACGTCATCGCCCCACCTCTGGCCATTGATGGTTGCGCACTCACCATTCGTAAATTTAAAAAAGACCGTTTGAAATTGGCAGACTTGGCGAAATTCAAGTCGATCACGCCAGAAGGCGCAACGATTCTCGAAATCATTGGCCGCGTACGTTGTAATGTGTTGATCTCGGGCGGCACGGGCTCCGG
>PLXI01000118.1 GCA_003151375.1 Hyphomicrobiales bacterium | reverse complement strand
CAACTTCTTCATCGAGCACAACCTTGGCCACTTCGGCCGGAGCCAGTGCATTCACCACAAATGTGGCAACGTCAGGGGACCACTGAATGATGTCAATCTTTTCGCCTTGCAGCTCGTTGACCACGGCTTGCACACGAGAGCCCCGCATACCAACGCAAGCACCCACTGGATCAATCGAACTATCACGAGAACGCACCGCAATCTTGGCCCGTGAAGATGGATCACGCGCCACAGAAACCACTTCAACAATGCCATCATAAANNGGCCATGAATTGCGGATGGGTGCGGCTTAAGAAAATTTGTGGCCCGCGTTGTTCGCGGCGCACGTCATAAACATAGGCGCGGATGCGGTCGCCTTGGCGCGGTGTTTCACGCGGCAGCGCTTCATCACGGCGAATGATGCCTTCGCCACGACCGAGATCAACAATCACATTGCCATATTCAACGCGCTTGATGAGACCGGAAATGATTTCGCCAATACGGTCTTTATATTCGGCATACATACGCTCACGCTCTGCATCGCGCACTTTTTGCACAATGGTTTGTTTGGCAGATTGGGCGGCGATACGGCCAAATTCAATCGGCGGCAGAGCTTCGGCGATATAGTCGCCAACTTGGGCCGCCGGATTACGCTTGGTGGCTTCGGCCAGAGAAATATGCTTGGCTTCATCTTCAATCTTTTCGACCACCATCAAAAGACGGTTGAGGCGGGTTTCACCAGTCTTTGGATCAATCTCGGCACGGATTTCATTTTCCTGGCCATAGCGCGCTTTGGCGGCTTTGGTGATCGCTTCTTCCATCGCTTCCAGCACAATGGATTTATCGATGGATTTTTCTCGCGCCACCGCATCGGCGATTTGCAAAAGCTCTAAGCGGTTGGCGGAAACAGGCGAGTTAGCCATTGGTGTCTTCCTCTTCAGTTTTAATTTGGTCTTCGTCGATCTCAGCACCATCGCCGTAACCTTGTGGCAGGCGAGCCTTGGCGGCTTCGATCAATTCATCGGTGAGAACCAGATTGGCTTCGGCAATATCTGCGAATGGCAAGCCCACCAGCAGCGGCTCTCCACCCTTTTCAGGGTTATCAATAAACAGGCGCACNNCATTTCAATCTTCACATCATGGCCCGCCCAAGTTTCAAAATCAGCGGCGCGCACCAGCGGGCGATCAATGCCGGGAGATGAAATTTCCAAATGATATTTGGACGAAATAATATCGGCTACATCCAGCATGGGCGAAAAGCTGCGCGAGAATTTTTCACAATCATCAATGGTGAAAGTGCCATCAGGCCGCTCGGCCATGATCTGCACGGTGGAGCCAAAGGTTTTAATACGCACCAGCCTGAAGCCCATGTCGATCAGCACAGGCTCAGCCAAAGCCGCCACGCGCGCGGCGGGGCCTTGTTCTCTGGACAATCTTTGTTCGTTATTATTTTCCAAGTCTCTGAGCCAAACAAAAAAGCGGGCCCCTTTCGGGACCCACCCCATCAGATCTACGATGTTGTGAATTCTTGATGGCCATATAGGTCCGAATTCACCTTATTGCAAGAGGCAGTTTAGCTCGCCGTCCCCCACCGCGTGCCAGCATAAGGTGACGCCGGAGTTCTTACTGCATTCTGCGTGAAGAATGACACCAGCAATGCTGCGAACATCACTAATGCTGGCTGCCAACCTGGAACGCCTGAATTCATGTGGGCCGAGAAAGCCAACAGCAGATGATAGAACATTCCAGCATAGGCCAGATCACTCAGCTTCACCGAGAAGCGCGAGAGAATGGCGGCTGGGCCGAGAACTTTCACCACGGGCAAGAGATAGGTCAGATAGACAGGATAACCCAGCTGTCCGAACAGGCCAGCCACCATGTCATGCTGAAGCATATAAAGTGCAGCACCCCCCAAATAACCAAGGCAGACGAGGCCAGTTGAAATCCAGTAAATCAGTTTCATTTTCATGTTGCTCTCCATTAATATGAAACAAACATAGTTACATAAAATTAATCATGCAAGTGCTGCCTGTATCACCGCTCTCAAGCCTTCTTCATTCACCCGCTCGACTGCTTCCTTCATCGCAAACCACTGCCTTTTGCGCTGATTTTGTTCGGGCCATTTATCGAGGAGGCGGCTGACTTCCATGGCGTAAACCGTCACTTGGACTACCTGCAAGCGCCCCGATTTCATGCGTTTACGGTAAGTGAACGAGCCCATCGATTTTTTGCCCATCTTGCCTTCGATTCCCGCTTCTTCAAAGGCTTCCTGCTTTGCGGCGTTACGGTCGGTTAAATTGCGCATGGGCCAACCTTTGGGGATCACCCATCTTTTGGTCTCGCGCGATGTAATCAGCAAAACCTCAATGCCCTGACCATGTTTGCGATAAGGTAGTGCAGCAATTTGCTTTTTTACCGCTTGCTTGGTCATTGCAGGAAACTCGTCAGCCAATAAAATACCGCAGACATAAGTGCCGCCGCCGGCATGGTGATGATCCAAGCCCATACTATGCTGGAAGCTAACCCCCAGCGCACTGATGAAGCGCGCTTTGCGGTGCCTGCGCCGATGATGGCCCCCGTGATGGTGTGCGTAGTCGAGACGGGAATGCCAAGATTTGTGGCCATAAATAATGTGATCGCACCGGCAAAATTGGCGCAAGCGCCTTGCATGGGCGTGAGCTTGGTGATTTTTGAACCCATGGTCTTCACAATGCGCCAGCCGCCCAACATAGTTCCAACACCCATTGTGACATAGCACGCAAAGATTGCCCAATTGGGTACTGTGAAAGTTTTATAAACATGGTTGGAATATAACAACACAGCAATCACACCTGCGGTTTTTTGCGCATCATTGCTGCCATNNTGATGAAACAAGCTGCATTTTGCGCGCCATGCCATCGGCCCAGGCTGGATTGGCTTTCACAAAAGCCCAGCTCATTAGTATCATCAACAGAATGGCAATCACAAAGCCCGTGAAAGGGGAAATGACAATGCCATAAATGGTGTTGGACAATCCGTGCCAGACGATTGCGTTCATGCCGCCCTTGGCGACACCGGCACCAACAATACCACCCACCAAGGCATGGGACGATGACGTAGGCAAGCCCAATAGCCA
>PLXI01000019.1 GCA_003151375.1 Hyphomicrobiales bacterium | reverse complement strand
GGAAGTCAACCATGCATCTAACCCCCGCCATTCTCAGGGCCGCCTATGTCATGCTAGACGAATGCGAGCCATTCAGCCGTTGGAACCTGCCAGACGCAGACGATATTGAATTTGACGTTGGCAAGACCAAACGGGACATGGCTTGCTGTCATTTTTATGACCAACGCAAGTTTCGGATTATGATAAGCCAAGCCTATTGTGGAATACTCCATACGCTTTTTGAAAACATGGCGCACGAAATGATCCACGTCCACATATTCCGCCATCCCCGAATGAACCGAGGCGGCGAACACAACGCCGCGTGGCACCGCTATGCAGATCGGGTCTGCAAATCATTCGGGTTCGATAGGTCGCGCTTCTAGCTCCGCGATTGCACAATCAAATGACCAAAGCACCAGGGCGTGATCAGTGTGCGGATCATCATTGAATTGAATAATGCCGTGACCGCCTGTAGCTTCCCACATCAGGGCAAACGCCGCTCTTGACGCGGGGCCGCCAACGGCCATCATGCCGGCGCCGGCCGATGCATCGTTCAACGCTGTGACCATATCGCGCTTGTAAACATCGCCCTCTTTCACGGCAATGCTTTGCCCTTGGCACCAACCCTCGGCCAGCAGGGCGCGAGCTTTCTTCAGGATTTCCAGCGTGGTCATAGGTCGGCCTCATAAGTGCCGGGTACCATCCACTCACAAATTGGTTCATCCGGCGCCCAGGGCAACGCATAGCGAATTACAAGCCAACGCTCGAAGCCATAGAAGCCAAGCCGCACATGACCAACCCAAATAACTCTCATTTNNCAGGCTCTAGCGGTTGATGTGTTCCGGCTGACCACCACTCGTTCGCGCGGCATTACGCGGAATGAACGCGCCGGTCGTTTTATCGACCGCGCCAATCTTGTAGCCGTTGCCTTGTCCGGCGATGCGCTGCGCCTCGCCTTGTCGGTTGCCCCTAATCATCGAGCCGAGCACACGACCGGCGGCGTCCAAACTATTGTGCCGCGAGATTACAGTGGGCGACCCGATGTGCTGGCCGACTTTATTGGCGGCCAGTGAATACGGCTGCACCTGTACCTCGTACCGCTTCTCGCTGCCGTGTCCTTTTGCGTCTTTCATGGAACTCTCCCTTTACGGGCCGGTTTTGGCCTCTCCCAAGCAAGCACAGGTGGGTGCATGTGTCAAGCGGATAAGCATGTCTCATTTGATCTCACTTCCTAGGACATAGCCTTGCTTGAGGTACAGATAGATACGCTTGGCCGCGAATGGGTCCGACCGATTTGCATCGGCATAGACTTTGACGACGCGCGGGTCCGGCTCCTCGACCGGCTTATTATACGGCTTATCGGTGCCGAAACCGAGCTGCCGAAACCGACTTTCCAATAGGCCCACCAGCTCTGCCGGTTCCTGCTTAATTTTTGATTTGGATTTCACTTGTAATCATCCGCCATATTGCTTGTCGCCCGATAGTCCTTACGGAACCATTGCCGGAAGCACAGGAACAACTCTTCGCGATCTTTGTCCGAAAGCTTGAGTGCATCGGCCACACGACGAAAATCATCCACCAGGCTTTTGATCGGGCCCAGATAATAGATCACGTTCGGGCCACCCTCGACATTGCGACCGAGGCATTGGACATCGCCTTCGGCCGTGATGATGGCTTGGTCATACGCGAAACGCGGAAAGGTGTGGGTGCCCACTCCATTGTTGTGAATGGACGACCGCATGATGGCAAAGCATTTGCGCGAAACCGGGTCCTTGGCCACGCCAAGGCGCCACTGCCAACTCTCTTGTCCGCCAATTGCTATCATGCTGTTTTCCGTATGCGATTACGTTCACGCCGCTCTTGCTTGCGCTTCAGTTTCTCATTTACCACTGGCGCAACGATCTTGTCAAGCGCCGTTTTATAGGGCGTTTGATTGCGACTAGGGAAGCAATGCCGGCACAATTCGCGCGGCACACTTCCAGGGAGATCATGGTCAATTCGGCATTCAATCATTGGAACACTCCCAGGACCATCAACCCAAAGGCAAGCACAGCACAGCTGGCCGCAAAGGCCAGCCATAGCAGGGACGCCCACATTATCGTGGCGATGATTAAACGGGCTACCATGTGAAGACCAGGATCAAGGCAAAGCCTATGACACTACTCCACATGGTCAATTCGAGGAACGCGTTTTTCATTTTGGCCACCGCCTAGTCGCGTAAAATTTAGCCAAGCTTTTGTCTTCTTGGCAGTGCAGTTCCCATTGCTCTTCCGAGATTTGCCCCGAAAGATAGCATTCATAAAGCAGCCGATTGTGCCGTTCTTGTGCTTGATCAATGGCCGCGAGATCATTCACGGGCAAGGCCGGCCGAGCTTCGATTGTGGCTACGCCGATTTGGGCATGGAAAATTGCCTCTTGATCTGGGAATAGCTCAAACGCGCGCGCCACAATCTTGAGCCATGCGGTGGGCTCGCAAGCCACACGATACGGAACCATGTAGTCATGGATCACAATGCCGCGCCCATTGCGCCAATAGCCGCTTGCTGGCCGGCCTTTCGTATAGCCACCGTAATGATCAATCAAGAATGCATGGAAGTCGGTATGGGCCGATTGCATTCCGTGCCCAGCATTGTTTGCCATCGGTAGCAGAATTTCGTATAGGTTCATGGTCTCACACTCCCTAAAATGGTATCGTTTCAAAGGCAATCCAAGCGCTTATTGCTTCACTCAATTGGCCATGTTCTTGAGTGGTCAATTTGAGATGCTTTGCGAGCCCTAGCACATTGTGATCTAAATCGGCCATTGTTCCCACAAAGGCGCTCGGCTTAAATTCGCCATTGGCCCGTGTAAAGTCGCACATCACAAAACCATCACTTGTGACGCTAGCATTCCGCCCAAAACGGGGCAATGTTTTTGCGGTATCGCGACGCAAAGCCGAAAGCAGAATGCATCCGAATTGTGATTGCCCATTGTGAGTGGCCGCAATTACCCGATCTTTCCAGTCTAGTTTCTTAGTCATTGTCCGGTCTCCTATCGGCTGAATTGCCGGCCATGCCCCGTTGCCATCGCGGGGCATGAACTGCAATTAAACCATGCTTATCCGGTTTCAACATGCAGGCTCTAGCGAGCGCCACATTTTCGCGATTTTGGCGCACTGCTTGCGCTCATCAAGCCGGGCCGCCTCGACGGCTTTCGCCGCAATAAGCATTGCCTCACTGGCGGTTTCAGCCGCGTGGGATACTTCATGTGTCATGTGTCAGCGCCCCACCTTCTCGATACCGGCTTGGTGCGCGATGGCAGGCGCGACCGCATCAATGCCGTATTTGTTAATAAATTCGGCAATGTCATGTGCGTGGGCTTCAATAAAAGAGGGCAACCCAGTGGAGGGGCTGTAACCAGACAGGTCGCCAAACATTTTGTTTGCTGCCGAGGTTTCAACCCAAGCCCGATAACGACCGCCGGGGCCTCCGGTATTAACGTCTACTCTCGACGCCCGTATTTTGCCCCCACCGCTAAAAATGTGCTGCTTAATTTCGGCAGCGGTAACGGAACCCGTTTTGGCGTCGCTTCCGTGTCCTTTTGCGTCTTTCATGGAAATCTCCCTTTACTGGCCGGTTTTGGCCTCTCCCAAGCACAGGTGGGTGCATGTGTCAAGCGGATAA
>PLXI01000174.1 GCA_003151375.1 Hyphomicrobiales bacterium | reverse complement strand
GTTGTTTGAGCAAATAAATGCCGTAACCCTCGCCGCAAATGGCAACGGCCCAAGAAATCAGAGCGAAAATGCGTAGCCGCGTTGAGGCACTTTTCTGGCCTTGGTTGGCTTGCCAATCTTTGGTGACATCTGGTTTGTTGTTGGACATGTTTTTATTCCCCAGTTAAATGTTTTTGCGCGAGGAGCGACAATGGGTTGCCCCATCGCGCCCGGTTCTGCGGCAATGTTTGGCAGAACATTACAAGTTGTCAACAATCATCCAAATGCGGTAATGTCTCAGATCAAATACAGGAGACCCTGATGCGCTTGGCAATCTTTCTTCTCGCACTTGCTTTGAGTGCGCCAGCAAGCGCTGCAGATGACGCGGTCTTGCAGCAAGAGGTCTTCGGTCATGCGCTGGACAAAGACGCAGGCTATGCCTGTTTCACGCGGGCCTATGACAAGACTCACCTGGCCTCACATCCCAAACAGAATGTCACTTCCATCATGCTGCTGTTGAAAGGCGTGACGGACCCAGAGCTGCGCTATAATGCCGGTGTGGATTTTCGCTTCCGCAAGAGTGGCAAGCATTTTCAAGCTACGGGCGATTGCCCTTCGGTGACATTGAATGAGCCAGCTTCGGCCCCGAACGCTTTGCATTGTGCCATTGATTGCGATGGCGGCTCGATCAATGTGGATTTGAAAGATGCCGACACGGTTCTGGTGAAATTGCCCACTGGCATTGCGGTGAGCGGCACTGGGACTGATGACCCCCCATCGGGCGACCGCTTCGGCAGCGACGACAAAGTTTTCAAACTCACGCGCGCACCTGTTGTCACGTGCTTGCCATTGGGCTTGGAGGATGACGACAAGGCCGCGATGAAGAAAGCGAAATGAGTTTTCTCAACCGCCGTGGACTTTTTGCGGGCCTGATCGCCGCAACTGGTGCGGCCCCTGCTCTGGCCAGTGCAACGCCTGCTAAATTGCGTGTGGTTTATCACCTCGCAGATTTGGACAAGGTGAATTTCGTTCTCGGCAATATGCAGAACCATCTCAAGGGCGCTGGCGGCCCGCACAATGTTACCCTCGCCGTGGTGGTGCATGGGGCCGCCCTTGCCGCCTTCAAACGCATGGACGAAAATATCGCCGTTTCAGAGCCAATGGCTGCGTTGCTAAAATCCGGCGTGGGGTTTCACGCCTGCGGCAACACATTGAAGGCCATGAAGATGACACTTACCGATTTGCTCAGCGGCTTTGTTGAAGCGCCTGAAGGTGGTGTTGTGAAGCTGGCTTCACTGCAGGCCGATGGATGGATATATTTGCGGCCTTGAACATGGCGGCTGCCTCCAACGTTGTCTTCGATCAGCTTGGGGTTACGATGACAGTGCATTCAATTCTCCTTCATTCCGGCCAAACCGAAGCGAGGCGGCTGAAGGAGGTGGAGCTTGCAGTGATGGATGATCCGCTCGCTAAGAACCCCAACATTCAAACTGCGGAGGCAAGCTGGCCCAAGGGTGCGCCGGATAAGCGCAAGGCGGGCAGCACGGCAAACAAGCCGGGGACTCGGGCGTGGCGTGGGTCGAAGAGATAGTAGATTTTATCAACTTTGCGTCAGGGTCGGTTTTTAACTAAGTCCGCCATCTGGATCAAATCCTGCACCAAAATCCGCATTCCGACGCGAAGCTTCTCCAAATCGGAAGCATTTGCAAGATAGCGCCGCGCGTGAGCCGACCAATTGCCCACATTGCGGGCGTCTTGGAGACCCTTTTTTGAATCACGCCCCAGATTCAATCCTCTGTGAGCATTTTCTCCACATGCTCGTTCCACAAGGTCCCCGAGCATAAGATAGTGCCCACCAGAATTTTTTATTTCGCTTTCGCGCTGCAGATGTTCGTAGGTTTCAATTATCAAAGTTTCTAACAACCGCCGGAGCATAACAGCAGCGCCATTATAGTAGGCGTGACGAAAGCTGCCGTTTATTTCACGACAAACTACTTCGATATAACCTCTGGTATTTTTCCAGATAGCTTCTGGCAGGAACCCCATCGAGTGGTCTATCTCAGGCTGGAACCCATCCAAATCTGGTAACCAGTCACGTATCAATTTACGTGAACCGGGCTTCAGGGAGTATCCCGATTTATTTCGATTTGCCAGCTTAGTCTTACTGATACTTTGGACCAAAGTTGTTTGGTTGGGAGTTCCCACATGGTGATCCCCCATAATCCGTGTGAGCTCACCAGCAGATTTAATTACGTCCACTTGCTGCTGATCATAATACCAAAGCAAAGCAAGCGCTTTTTCGGCATTCGTCTTATTCAAGCTCTTTACGATTTCACAAAAATCTCCGATTGAGAGCATGGTCGTCTATTAACCACTCTTTCCCATTTCGTGTTCAACAACATTATCACCTTGAGTGGTGGTTCGGATGTCATCAATATCGGAAAAATTCAAAAACATTTTTCTATTCATTACGTTTCGAATTGTCTGCTTCAAATCTAGCGGAATTGGTTTACCCACTTCTTTGAAGGCAGTCATAAGATGATTTGGACCAATCTTCTGCAATTTCATCACATGCTGCATGTAGTAAAGCGCGAGTAGGACCACATCCACATCGTTCTTTGGATCTTTCTCGGAGACGAAGTCTTTGAATGATTTTTCTCCTGTCAGCCGAAAGTTCAGATTGGGAACCAATTGAAGGCCAGCATTGCGGTCGATCTTCTTTCCGCTGCCTCTTGGAGCTCGTTCGCTGTTCGAAGGTTGGGCGTCGCTGGGAGCCTCAACTTCCTCAACATGTTGAGCCGCCTCTTCATCAATGCTAGCTTCTGCTTGTCCCAAGAGCGAGGCTCCATTTTCAGCGAGTCTTGGTTCTGAAACAATCTTTACAGGTCTACTCATAGCAGAGACCATAGTACGTAGTGCCTCCTGAACACTTTCGTTGTTTCCCTCTACTTCAGCAAAAATCACCCTTACTTTTGCTCGATCGGGCACAACTGTTTGGTCACTGACTCGCTTTGCCATGATTGAATTTCGCCTTCTTGAGTTGCATTATTAGGGAAATGCAACGAGCATATTACCACTTACGGCGGAGAATACAAGAACCGAAAGGGAACGATCCTGGGAAATAGCGTTAGCAAGTCGCGATGATGGGGCACAAAAGTTCCCGCGCAGTTGTTGTGCGCGATTTCATTGCTACCAGATTAATGCGTATGCGTTACTGCGCCAAAGCCGCACTGCTTCTGTTCCTGCTTGGTAATGCGGATGGCGTTTTCGGCATAGGCTTGCGTAACCATGCCATGATTGGGAGCCCATTGTAGTTCTTGACTTTGTTCTCTTTATGTTCTATTGCGCAATTATGGATTGGAACCGCGTCATTGAAACCAACCGCCAAGCCGTCATCCAAGTTTTGGATGAAATTTTTGCGCTGTTGGAACTGGCGTTGGCAGGCACAATGCGCTGCCTGCCGCGCGAGGCCTATCTTGCGGTTGAAACCCTGCTCCGCCCCACAGAAGCTGCGGTGCGCCGGCTGATCGTCATCGCCGCGCGTGAGATGGCGGCCAAGCCCTTTGCCAGGCGGCCCATGCCCGAAGGCCTGGTGATTGTGAGCAAAGGCCAGAGAAATCCCGCCTTTGCTCTATTTGACCCGCGCAAGCGTTTTGCCAAATCAGAAGCACAGAGTGCTGCACCCGAAGGCGGCCCGCGCATCCATAGTTTTGAGTCTTTCTTTCAGGCCCATGCCCCGCAAGCCGCCGCGCCTGACACAAGCCTTGATGCAACGCAGCTTTTGCGCCGCTTTCAATCGGTGAAACATGCGCTGGAAACTTTGCCCCGTCAGGCCTTGCGGCTTGTGCGTTGGAAAGCCCGTCGCAAGGCGGCGGAAAATCCCAAATTCCGCTCGCCGCTGCGCCCGGGCAAGCCGCCTGGCCACCGCGACAAGCCGAAACACAAAATTGATTTCGTGCTCATGGATTGCCACGGCCTAGCCTTCGATGCACTCAGGGAAGATTCATCTTGAACCCCGCACCACATCGAAGAAGTTCCAATGCAGAAAGCCGTCAGCCTTCCGCATTGCCTTGTGCTGCGCAGAGGGCCTAGCTATTCGTTATTGCAGTCCGAAGTCACGACGCTACAGCTATCAGCGCCGCAGCCATCGATAGCTTGCTTTTCGGCTCCGCCTTTAGTTGGCGATTTGCCCCAGCCAGCCGCACCTTTGCCGTCAACTGCGAGTGCGCCGCATTGTTCATAGGTAACTGCGGCTTTGCACACAGCGCCACCTTCATCTTTGCAGAGTTTCAGGGCGGCATCACTGGCATCTTGTTCAGTGTCGCCGCCGCCTACGCCCCAAGCCGGGGCTTTCTCGGCCTTTTCCGTATCGACTGCGATGGCACCCCATTTATAAGTCTCGGCTGATGCGGGCGTGACGATGGCAATACCAAGCATCAAAGCAGCAAAAATCGAAAGGTGTGATTTGGTCATGGCGCAGGGCTCCTAAAGAGGTGAATCGAAACTGATGGTAGCGAAGCTAGGTGAGAAATGCGGACGATGCAATCAGCAAACCTAATCATCCAACCCAAGGCCCTTAATAATTCGTGGACTGTGCTTTTCAATTCTAGCCAGGCGGGTGGCGGACTGTTTGGCCCCAGCAAAGTGCAAAAGATAACCCTTCTGCCTGCCGGGTGTGAGCGCAAAGAAGGCCTCAGCAAGTTTTGGATCGTCATCTATGCTGCGTTGAAATTCTTCGACCACATCAAATTGCGCGGCAGTTTTCATCACCACTTTTGCACCGGACTTTTCAAGTGCGATGGCGTCTTTGAGATAGGCTTTCAGCGCAGGCGTAAGTTTGGTGATTTCTGCTAACGAAGTGAATCTAATTTGCCTTGCGGCTTGAACATTTTTGGTTTGTTGAACGAGCATGCCCTTGGGATCTTGCATCAACACACCCTTCATGAACAACAGCGCCACATAATCTTTGAAGCCATGGATGAGAACGACGTTTTGGTCATCGCCCAAGGTGTAACAGGCTTGGCCCCATTTCAGCTCTTCGGTGAGGCCAGCACCTAAGCACAATGCACGCAAGGCGGCGGTTTCTTCGCGCCAGTGTTTGGCTTTGGCTAATACTTTTGAGACTAAGGGGTTCATTTGATTTTCACCTCGAAAGTGAATGGTGCGCCCTACGGGAGTCGAACCCGTCTTTACAACGTGAAAGGCTGTCGTCCTAACCGATAGACGAAGGGCGCACTTGTTGGAAGTTTTCCGAACAGGCCGCTCTCTATAAGGGTTCGATTGAGATTGCAACCCCTCAAACCATCACGCCCGCGTCCTCAATTTGCAGGCTGGGAACGCGTTTAGAACCCCATTCGTCGGCCACCAAACGCCCCGCCACATGGATGGGGTGTTGACGCTCTGCCAGCAGCAATTCGCCAAGCTCGGTTCCCAATGCGCGAAAGGCAATGGCCTTAAGTTTCGTACCATTTGCTGACACCAAAGTGCAGCGCACATGGTCGGTACCAACGCGGTCCGCATAGGTGATGCGGTGTGCAGGAAACACAAACATAGGTGATGGATTACCCGAGCCATAAGGCCCTGCCTGATCCAGCAATTCAATGAGATCGAGGGTTGCGCCACTGGCCGTCAATGCGCCGTCTACCAGCAAGGCGCGAGTAGAATTTTCATCCACGGCCAAGGTTAATGTGTCTTCCATAAATTGGCGAAGTGCGCCCAATTTGGCCACCTCAAGCGTCATTCCTGCAGCCATGGCATGACCGCCGCCCTTGATGAGCAAACCAGAATCGCTTGCGGCGCGCACCGCCTTACCAAGATCAACGCCGTTAATGGAGCGCCCCGAACCTGTGGCATGGCCAGTGGTTTTGTTTATCGCAAGAACCAGTGCGGGTAGGCCATAGCGATCCTTTAGGCGCGAGGCAGCAAGGCCCACCACGCCGGGGTGCCAGTTCTCGGCTGCAACAATCAATACCGCAGGTTTGCGCTCTTTGCCCATAGAGACCTCGGCTTGCGCCACTGCTTCATCAACGACACGTAACTCAATTGCTTGGCGGTGGCGGTTCAAATCATTCAACTGATGGGCAAGAGTTGAAGCTTCGCCTTTGTCCATTGTGGTGAGCAACGCCAGAGCCTCATCGGCATGGCCCACACGACCAGCGGCATTGAGGCGTGGCCCCAGCACAAAGCCCAAGGCATAGGTATCAGGCCTGCGTTTCAGTCCTCCCACATCCGATAGACAGGCGATGCCTAAATTGTCCCGGCGCGTCATCACCCTGAGGCCTTGTGTTACATAGGCGCGGTTTAGCCCGTTAAGCGGCACAACATCAGCCACCGTGGCCAGCGCAACGAGATCAAGCCATTGCAACATATTGGGCTCTAACCTTGTGGCGTAATGCCCCTTTTCACGCAGCGCCTTGTTGGTGGCCGCGAGAAGCAGGAACACCACACCAGCAGCACACAAGTGGCCTTGGCCCGAGATATCATCCTGCCTATTGGGATTAATCACGGCAAGGGCGTGCGGTAGTTCCGCCTCGGCCTGATGATGGTCAACGATAATAGTTGTTAAACCGAGATCGGCCGCATGGGCCAATGGATCATGGCTGAGCACACCGCAATCCAGCGTGAGCAAGAGTTCAGCGCCCTGCTCTTTCAGCGCAGTCACCGCCATTTCACTTGGGCCATAGCCCTCTGAAATCCGATCAGGGATATAGACCATTGCGTCACTGCCAACAGCACGTAGGAACCGCAGCAGCAGTGCGGCGGATGAAACGCCATCCACATCGTAATCGCTAATTACGCCAATCTTTTCGTGGGTGATGATCGCTTGCGCCAAACGCGCCGCACCCTTTTCCAGATCCATCAATGCGGAAGGTTTGGGCATCAGGCCGCGGATGGTTGGATTGAGCCACGCTTCGGAATCGTCGACTGAAACACCTCGTGCCGCCATCACCCGACCGATGATTTCAGGCAGTTCCAGCCTTTGCGAAATCGCAGTGGCGGTGCGCTGGTCTAGTGGCCGTGCCTGCCAGACTTGCCCTTTGATAGACTTGGCGATGTTGAGAAATGGTTCAGAGGCGTGCACTTCAGAACCGCTCAATGCGTATCACCCGTGCCTTGCCTGCCACATGGCCGTCTTTCTCGATCTTATCCATCGCCTTTTTGAGTGAGGCTTCCAACGTGTCATGCGTAATCAAAATAAATTGCGCCGTGGCGCGCGGCGCTGATGGATCGGCTTTGCCACGCTGGACGATGCTTTCGATCGATATCTTGTTGTCCGCAAGAATTGTGGCAATCGCAGCAACAGCACCCGGCTTGTCATGCAGATCAAGGGCCACATAGAACCCACCTTCATGGGCGCGCGGGGAAGAGTCTTTATATTTTTTGAGCTCCGTCGCCGGAACGCCAAAGGCTGGGCGAATGTTGCCGCGGGCGATATCCACAATATCAGACAGCACGGCTGAAGCCGTGGGATGCGCGCCAGCACCACGGCCTTCCAACACCAGATCGCCGACAAAATCGCCCTTCACCACAATGGCGTTAAACACATCGTCAGTTTCTGAAACAGGCGAGCCGCGCTTAATCAGCGTAGGGTGAACGCGTTGTTCGATGCCCGAACCATAATTTACTGCCACGCCAAGCAATTTAATCTTGTAACCTAGCTCTGCTGCGTTGCGAATATCAGCCAGTGCCACTTTTTCGATGCCTTCGATTTTGATGGCGGCGAGATTTACTTCCGTGCCAAACGCCAGAGAGGTTAGAACCGCAAGTTTATGGGCGGTGTCAAAGCCACCCACATCAAAGCTTGGATCTGCCTCAGCATAGCCTAATTCTTGCGCTTCTTTCAGCACATCAGCAAAACCACGGCCTTCATCGCCCATTTTAGTGAGGATATAATTGCAGGTGCCATTCATGATGCCAAAGACACGTTTAGCGCTGTTGCCCACGAGGCCTTCGCGTAAAGTTTTAATGGCCGGAATGCCGCCAGCAACTGCGGCTTCAAAATTCAGTGCAACGCCTTTGGCCTCGGCAGCGCGGGCTAGAGCCACGCCATGATGGGCCAATAGGGCCTTATTGGCGGTGATGACATGCTTGCCAGAAGCAATCGCTGCCTCAACGGCAAGCTTGGCCGGGCCGGTGTCACCGCCGATTAACTCAATTAACACATCAATGCTGGAGGATTTGGCCAATGCCACCGGATCATCATGCCATTCTAGCTTGGAAAGATCATGCTTACCTCGCGATTTGGTGCGATTACGCGCGGCAACGCCCGACACTTTCACAGCTTTACCGGCGCGCAAGGCGATCAGATCACCATGCTCGGCCAAAATATCCAGCACACCTGTGCCCACAGTGCCAAGCCCGGCGATACCTATTCTCAACGTATTTGTCATACGTCTAGCTTATGGCGGCTTCGCTTTGATTTGTCTATTATACCTATCCAACACTGCATATGAACGGTGAACCAATGACTGAGAAAACGCCTTTAGCCACTGATTTCAAGCTGCCTGACATGTTGAAGCTGACGCAAAACATGGCGCAGGTTTTTCAGCGCGGGGCGCAACTATTTTCAAATCTGGCGGCGCGGCCAGACGCGCAGCAAAAAGAGCTTGAAATTCAGATGTTGCCCATAGAGCAAGTGACCAAGACGCTGGGCGCGGTTTACGAATATTATAAGGAGAATCCCGCGCGCTTGATGCTGGCGCAAGGCCAGCTGTGGCAGAGCCTGACTTTGATCTGGCATTCAGCCTGGGCAAAGGCGCTGGGCAATACCGTATCACCACTTATCACCCCACCAAAATCAGACAAGCGCTTCAAGGACAAGGATTGGAATGACAATTCCGCCTTTGATTTTGTGAAACAAGCCTATCTGGTTAGCTGTAAATGGGCGCTTGATATGGTGGAGGCAACACCACTTGATCCTCACGAAAAGCAAAAGGCCAAGTTTTATGTCGAACAAATCGCCAATGCTTTTGCACCATCCAATTTTCCGATTTCAAACCCAGAAGTTTTGAAGGCCACACTTGCCAGCAATGGCGAGAATTTTTTGCGTGGGCTTGATCGGCTTGAAGCGGATTTCAAAAATTCGGATGGACGCCTTAGGATCAAGCAAACTGATACCGATGCTTTTGAGCTGGGGCGCAACATCGCTTTGTCTCCCGGCAAGGTTATTTTCCGTAATGATGTGTTTGAACTCATCCAATATGCGCCAACAACCGAGACGGTTTTTGAAGTACCCCTGCTCATCGCGCCGCCGTGGATTAACAAATTTTACATTCTTGATCTTAACCCACAGAAGAGCTTCGTAAAATACTGTGTTGAAAACGGAATTTCAGTTTTCATGATGTCGTGGGTTAATGCATCTGAGGCGCAAAGTTCGAAGAATTTCGCCGATTATATGAAGCAAGGCTTCCTCACCGCTGTGGATCAAGTGCTCAAAGCGACAGCGGCTAAAAAAGTCAATTCCGTTGGCTTCTGCGTGGGCGGCACAATGGTGGCCACTGCGCTTGGCTATATGGCGGCCAAGGGCGACACCCGTATAGGGGCGGCCACTTTCCTGACCACGCAAGTTGATTTTGAAAAAGCCGGCGACCTTCAAGTTTATGTTGACGATGAACAAGTCAAATGGATCGAAGGGCGCATGGTTGATAAGGGCTATCTGCCTGGCAACCGCATGGCGGATGCGTTTAATCTTTTGCGCTCCAATGATTTGATCTGGTCTTGCATCGTCAATAATTATCTTCTGGGCAAAGACCCAGTTCCGTTTGACCTTCTTTACTGGAATAGTGATGCAACGCGCATGCCCGCTGGTGTTCACTCATATTATCTTCGTGAATGCTATCTCAATAACCGTCTCAGCCACGGCAACATGGTGCTCGACAATACACGCATTGATTTGGGCAAAGTCAAGATCCCGATCTATAATTTGGCAGGGCGCGACGATCACATTGCGCCTTTGGCATCAGTGTTCCGTTTGCAAGACCATTTCGGCGGCCCGGTGAAAATGGTGGTGTCTGGCTCAGGGCACATTGCTGGTGTGGTAAACCCACCAGCAGCGCATAAATACCAATACTGGACCAATGACGCCATGGCCGAGACATTAGAAGAATGGATGTTGGGGGCAAAGGAAACTGCGGGAAGCTGGTGGCCCGATTGGTTGGAATGGATCAGCGCTAAGTCAGGCAATAAGGTTGCGGCCTATGTGCCCAAGGATGCNNCGACGTTCGCGCAATGGCCAATCTATCACACCTGCGCAAAATAGCGCCCACCACACCAACACAGGTTGAAGCGCAAAGCGCGGGGCGTGATACCACCAACTATTAGGCACCACGCCCACATCTATATGATTAAGGGCATGATTGATATTCGCTGGAAAAACGCAGACTGCATAGAGGGCAAGCCCCACGCCTGCTGCTTTCCGCACATGTGGAATGAATAATCCGATTGCACCGACGATTTCGCACCAGCCGGCGAACCACACCACGTCTGCTGGCCAAGGCACAAAACTTGGCACGATGAGGACGAAACCATCAGGTGAGCGCAAGTGAAGCATACCAGCCGCAAAATAAAATGCCGCAAGTGATAGACGCGAAATAATTCGCAGTGTTTCTAAAGACGGCGATTTCATATTCAAATTACGCATAGCATGCGTGTTTGGATCAGGTGGTCACAACTCTTGCTAATTACAACTCGTCGGCACTTTATCCGCTGCAAGTGCAGTGATACCGTCTTTCTTGCCCCAAGCGCCTTTGGCGGAGCTGACGCGATTAAAATCCAACCACACGGGATCGCCATTGGCGAAATTCCATTTGCGGCAGACGGTGGTTTTTTGCTGCACCATCACCCAACGTTTGGAATGATAAAAATGATCATATCCCGGCCAGCCAGTTGATTGCGCCAGCCAGCAATAATCCACCAGCTTTCTGCTCAACAGTAATTCACAAACTGCGCCGCTGCCATAAGCACCAATTTTATAGCCCTCTGGCCATACCACGGCCTTCACCTGCTCAAAGTATTTCACAATGGCGGGATGTATATCGTCGGCTTTGATGTCTTCCACAGGCTTGTGAAAAACCCTGGCGTGATAAGACAAGAACCTCCCATAGCGTCTGATGTGGCGCATGAATGCACGATCAGCACGGATCAAATGATGTTTGCGCTTTTTACTCATCGCGTGGCCATTGCTCATGCCATTTTCAAACACCATGTCGCGGATGGTTTGATCCACGCCATCTACCGAGAAATAAATTGCTGAGCCTGACGGTTGGCCATTCGCGTGGGCCAAAGTGAGCGCGTGTCTGGCATCAACCAGCCCTCTGTTTTTAACAAAGAAACTTTCTGGGTCGTCATTCTCATGCTGGAAAACTGAAATGATATTGAGCCCAGCGCTGATGATCGCATCTGATTCCGCAGGCAATAAAGCTTTGCAAGAAATATCGTCCTCATGGACCCAGTCATAATAGCGGATGACGGTTTTGACGCCCCTGCTTTTGAGTGCTTTATAACCACTCTGGCCTGATTGGGTGGTGATCGTGTTGGTAGGTTGCGACATATCCACTGCCGTCATTCCGGTATGGGCGTTGCAAGACGGGCCGCCAAAATCGGCGGCTTTACATTGTCCTGTTATAAGCATTGCCGCTGTCAATAATCCCAATGCTAACCGCACAGGCCAACTCCAAAAAAGAAAAGGGCCGCAACGAAGCGACCCTCTGAAAATATGTGAGAAAAATTAACGCTTCGAGAATTGGAAGCGGGCACGGGCCTTCGCACGGCCATACTTTTTACGTTCCACCATACGGCTATCGCGCGTCAGGAAGGCACCCTTCTTGAGCGCTGGGCGCAAGCTTGGTTCCATATTGATGAGTGCGCGAGCGATACCATGACGAACCGCACCAGCTTGACCAGAAAGGCCTCCGCCAACAACGGTGCAATCAACGTCAATTTCAGTCATGCGGGCAACGGCGATAGCAGGTTGTTGCACGAGCATGCGCAGAACTGGACGGGCAAAATAAATTTCAATGGTTTTGCCATTCACTGTGATCTTGCCTTTGCCGCGCTTCACCCATACACGGGCAACAGCGTTTTTACGACGGCCCGTGGCATAAGCCCGGCCTTGCTTATCAAGCTTTGGCTTTGCATCGGCAATCACGGCAGCGGCTGGCGTTGCAGCCATGCCCATTGCTGTGCCCAAATCAGCGAGCGTTGTTTGTTCAGCCATAATTATCCCCTCACAACGTTCTTGGCGTTCATCGCCTTAACATCCAGCACCACTGGGTTCTGTGCTACGTGATCGTGCTCAGGGCCCTTGAATATGCGCAAATTGGTCATCTGCTGGCGCTTCAATGAAGCACCTGGCAACATGCGCTGCACGGCGAGTTCCAACACGCGCGCAGGATTTTTGCTATTCAAATGGCTAACTGAACGCTCTTTGATACCGCCCGGAAAACCGGTGTGGTGATAATAACGCTTCTGCAGATCTTTCTTACCGGAGAAGGCAAGCTTTTCGCAGTTGATGACGATGATATTGTCACCGCAATCCATGTGTGGCGTGAAAGTAGGCTTGTGTTTGCCGCGCAGGCGGTTGGCAATGATGGCGGCTAAGCGCCCCACAATCAAACCGTCAGCATCGATCAAAACCCACTGCTTTTGAATTTCACTGGCTTTCGCCGAGTAAGTCTTCATGGCTGTCTCTGATCCAAAGTTAAATTAAATAAGTGCCGCCCGAATTGGCTGCACCAGTTGGTGGGTCTACTATTGTTGGTGGGCACAAGTGTCAAGGGATTTAATGAGGTATTGCAGTACCTCACGCCATTGCCGGTCACCCACAATTTACTGGCTGAATCGCTGGGTCTGCTTTAAATTGAACTGGTTTTTGGAGTTCGCTCATGCGCCTGCGCCACACTTGGTATTTGTTCGCCGCCATTTCAGCCTTGGTGTTAACAGCCGAAATGAGCTTTGCCCAACAGGCTGCCCCTACAACTACTGATCAAGCAAAGCCTGTTGATCCAGCGAAGCCTGCCGAA
>PLXI01000184.1 GCA_003151375.1 Hyphomicrobiales bacterium | reverse complement strand
TTCGTCATGCACCTGCAACAGCATCTGCGCTTTTAGACCCGCTGCATGGATAGCAGGCTTCATGCGCACCATGGCGCGGCGAATAATATCGGCCGCTGAGCCCTGAATGGGTGCATTAATCGAAGCCCGCTCTAGGAAGGCCTTCTCTGACGGGTTGGGCGAATTGATACGTGGGAAATGCATGCGCCTTCCAAAGATGGTTTCAACATAACCATTGGCGCGAGCACTGGCCTTGGTCGTTTCCATATAATCTTTGATGCCNNATATATTCGCCTGCCTCTTCGCGGCTGATTGAAAGTTGGTTGGATAGTCCAAAAGCTGAGATGCCGTAAATAATACCGAAGTTAATTGCCTTGGCGCGGCGACGAACCGCGCCGTCCATGCCCTCAATCGGCACGCCAAACATTTCACTTGCTGTCATTGCATGAATATCAAGCCCATCAGCGAATGCTTTTTTGAGTTGTGGGATATCTGCCACATGGGCCAGCACGCGAAGCTCAATCTGCGAATAATCGGCACTGATGAGTTTGTTACCCGGGCCTGCAATAAAGGCCGTGCGAATGCGGCGGCCATCATCCGTGCGAACCGGAATATTTTGCAAATTGGGATCGGTGGAAGCAAGGCGGCCCGTAGAGGTGGCGGCCATGGCGTAAGATGTATGCACGCGGCCGGTTTTTGGATTGATATATTCAGGCAGCGCTTCTGTGTAAGTTGAGCGAAGTTTGGCCAATTGGCGCCAATCTAAAATACGGCGTGCAAATTCAACCCCTTCATTGGCCAGATCATCCAGCGTGCCTGCATCAGTGCTCCATGCACCCGTTGCAGTTTTCTTTCCGCCAGGAAGCCCCATTTTGCCGAAGAGAATTTCACCTAGTTGCTTAGGAGAGCCAATGTTGAAGGGCTGACCCGCAAGTTTGTGAATCTCTTCTTCAACGGCTTGTTGCTTCAACGCAAATTCGCTCGACAGTTTGGCAAGTACATTGCGGTCAACTGTTATGCCAACCCGCTCCATTTCCATCAGAACGGGTGAAAGCGGGCGCTCCAGAGTTTCATAAACGCTGACTTTATGCATCTGTTGCAAGCGCTGTTTGAACAACAGCCAAAGACGCAATGTGATGTCAGCATCTTCTGCCGCATATTGGGTGGCGCGGCCGATTTCTACACGATCAAAAGTGACGGCAGATTTGCCGCCGCCCGCCACATCTTTGAAGGAGATCGGTTTATGGCCCAAATGCCGCTCAGACAGTTCATCCATGCCATGGCCAACATCACCGGACTCGATCACGTAAGACAGCAACATGGTGTCATCAATCGGACTGACTTTGATATTCTGCTGCGCCAGGGCCAGCATGTCATATTTTAAATTCTGACCAATTTTGAGAATGTGCGGCCCTTCTAGAAGCGGTTTTAATTTTCGCAAGACTGTTTCGCGGCTGAGTTGGCCTTCGATCAATCCACTTTCAAACAACCCGTCACCTTGGCCAACATGGGCTACAGGAATATAGCAGGCATGACCCGGCTCCACTGCCAATGACACGCCAACGATATTGGCTTGCATGGCATCAAGGGAATCGGTTTCTGTATCCACACAAACATAGCCCTTCTCCTCGATGGCAGCGATCCAACGATCCAGTGCCTGCTCATCACGCACGGTTTCATAAGCGGCATGATTAACTGGAATCGCGCGCAATTTATCGCTCAAATCTTCAGTGGAAGCTGCTGGCTTCATTTCGCGGTGTCCCGAATACATATCCGCCATTAAAGCCTTCGGCGCGTCGGCGACAGGTGCAGTCTCTTCACCTTCCGGTGGCCAGAATTTGACCGCAACTGGTACAGGCTCAATCGCACTCATGTCTGCATCAAGGGCCGCAGCAATGGCCCTAGTGATAGTGGTAAATTCCATCGCTTTCAAAAAACCGATGAGATCAGAGGCGCGCGGCGTTTGCACGGCGAAAGAACCCAACTGTTCCACAACCGGCACATTTTGATCTAACGAAACCAGGCGTTTGGAAAGAAGCGCACTATCTTTGTGGGTTACGATAGTATCGATGGACAAAATCGCCTTTTGAATTTCCTTTGCGCGAACTATATAACCGAAAAATTCGTGTCCATTCTTGTTTAGTTCTTCTACGCCAGCACTATCCAAAATAGGCACACCTTTTTTGTCCCGTTTGGATACTTCAATTCCAAATTTTTCGATCGCAATTTTTGCCAATTGAGTTCCAGAACTCAACTTCACTTCTTCGCCTGCAACCGAACTCAAATTTGATGTTAGTTCAGCAAGTAAAGATGTAAGCTTTTTCTTTGAACCATCAGGATCGTTAAGAATAACTTCTAATGAACCGAGCTCTCTGATCGGAGGCACCGCAGATTTTTCACCTATGCTTGGCACTCCTGGAACATTATCGACTGCGTCCCCTAACAGCGCCTGCACATCCACAACCTTATCAGGCGTTACTCCAAACTTCTCCAGCACCTCAGCCTCGCCCACCACTTTTTCTTTGGCTGCATCATAAAGATCAATGCCGGGGCGGACGAGTTGCATCATATCTTTATCAGATGTGATGATGCGCACTGTTGCACCCTGCTCAACAGCTTGACGCGAATAGGTGGCCAGTAAATCATCGGCTTCATAATTGAGGAGTTCAATCGAAGGCAGATTAAAAGCGCGCGTGGCTTGGCGGATTAAATCAAACTGCGGGCGCAAATCAGCCGGCGGCTCTGGGCGGTGGGCTTTGTATTTATTTATCAAATCATTGCGGAAAGATTTGGACGATGTATCAAAAATCACTGCCAAATGCGTGGGCCCACCAGCGGCTTTATTAGCTTTGATCAACCCCCACAGCATATTGCAATAAAGCCTGACGGCGCCCACGGGCAAGCCATCCGAACGCTTGTTGTATTTGGGGTCTTGATTGGCGGATTGGAAATAGGCGCGGAAGATATAGCCAGAACCATCAATGAGATAGAGATGATCGCCTTTTTTCAGGCTCGGTGCAGGGTTTGACATTTGGCCAATATGCCACCCCAACTAGGCCTGCGCCAGTGTGGGTTTTGGCTGACACAATCTGGTGCATCAATCGCNNCTCCGAAGGCAGAGGTCACAGGTTCGAATCCTGTCGGGTGCGCCAGAAAATCATTGAAATTGCTGTACTATTTGTATCTACGTGGTCAATGGCATTGCCCGATTGGCTTTTGCTCACCACCTGCTCACCACCGGAGCGATTTTCGGGCAATTTTGGAAGTGAATGGCCTATTGACGGGTTCGCAATAGTTAGCCTTCGAAAAGCGCCAAGTATCGCAATGCTTTCAATTAGGTAGAATGAGCTTTAATTTCCGTCGCAACCCGTCGCATTACCGTCAACGTCGATTCTGGGTCTCGATTGCCGGGCAAATGGTGAAATCTTGTCCTTTTCGTATTGAGCTATCGAGGAGAGTCGCTGCTTTTCGAAGTGTTCTAACATTTCTTTCGACTCCCTCTCTTTGGCAGGTGGGAATGGCGCATCCATTATTGCCTTGAGCGTAGGCTTCACGGCTTCCTCAACACCACCAAATGAGAAATCTGATTCCCAACCGTGCCGAAAGACGTAATCCAACAACATTGAACACCCTTCCGGTAATTGGTCGCCTTTACGAAATCTTGCATATAGCCAAAGCACGACATCAGTTACCTGAATTCCGGCTGACTTTTCATCCGATACCATGCGAAATTCGCTTCCGGCAGCCATTTGAAACTTGTAGCTTTCGCCAGCCCACTTGATGATTTCGCCAGAAGCATTCGCCGCTAGTGAATGGTAAAGTTCTAAAGTAGCTTTCATCTCACTTTGCTGGTCATGATTAATTCTGGCAATTCCGCGCTTCCATCTGGTTGAATAGTTTTCCAAGCCACGAATTAAGTTAGTGAACGCAACTAGGTTGGGAAAGTGACCTTTACGAACTACAGCCCGATCTGTGTGAATTTGCATTGATTCAGGATGGCTTCTTGCCCATTGCAAACCATCGCCAATGATCTGTCTTGACCGCTCATCGGGTATTCGATTCACATTTTCTAGAACCATTGCGCAGATTTCCGGAAGCATCTGCATCGCTTTGTCTTTGTTGGGTTCCATTATGCATTTCCAGAATAAACTAGCAGTTTCAATGCTCAGGATACTTGCGAACTTGAACGCTAGCATTAAGCGGAGCGGTCTGATGTTATAGTTGTGCCAACCGACCGCTGCATTTTCGCCCGAGTCAAAGATGGAGTCGAACATCTTGCTTGCAAGCAAATACCGCTTTTCTACCCGCGAAACGAAGAAATGCGCCTGCGCGGCGCGCAGAAGCTCCAAAAGATCTATTGAAAGAACTTCGATCTTTTTAACTCCAAGTTCTTTGGCGTGAAGCACTTGAGTGCCAACCAAGTTCCCCGTCTTCAAAAGCCGTTGCCCGTAATTCAAGTCAAAGTCACCCTTTGTGACTAACGCGGCAGTCCAAAAATCAGGCTGTTTCTCGTCAAACAGGTTGTGGCCAGTATTGCCTGTCTCATCAACATACGCGTGAATTGGTACCTTTGATTCTCCCATAACAGCACTTTTCTCACAATTGGTTTGCCCCACCTGACCTGCACCCAGATTGACCTGCACTCCAGAATGACCCGGATTCAAAGCTAGGCCGCCTAACTAGGCCGGTCAATTAGACCCGTTGCCGTAAGAGGCCTCAGTGACTCACAAATGACTCCAGAGCGACATTTTTTGGTTTTAGGTGTCGCCACCATAAATCGACCAAGCGCGCTGTTAGGTCTTCGCTTAGTTAGGAACCGGCATTCCTAGGTTGGGTCAGGCTGCACCTTCAATCCGTAAACCGCTCAAAATAGCGCATCGCTTCCAGTTCAGCCTTCAATACCCGCATCGCGAGTCGGAGTTCCTGGCGTTTGGCGCCTTTCCACCCATTGCGACTAACCCTGGCGTTGCTTTCAGCCGACTTTGGCCCAGTTGATTTCTTCCATGGCTTCCACCGATATATTGCATCGCGTTGCATGGCGCCGCGTTGGCTGAAAAGAGCAATTTCTCATGACGGACGGGAAAAACCCTATCTTTTTTCAACCGAAAAGAAAAAATTCTGCGCGTGGGAGACACGCGGTAGGCAGTGCCCTTCTCTCCAAGCTTTGACCGCCCCTTCCATATATACGATAACTCGCGCGGGTGCGTATTGGTCCTTTTTGTATGCATAAGTGCCAAACACTACCCAAAAGCTTGTTCGAATAGTCGAAAGTGGTATCTGGTGTCAAAGTTGCCGGATGCTCAAAAAAACTGGGAGCGTTAGTCTGCTGGGAAAAGCTCGAAATGCAGGCAAAGCAGATTCACCAGCTTATCGCCCAAATGGCACCTTCATAATTTTGACATTGACCGCTGCCATGGCCAGCCGGGGTACTTGTCCCTCGACATAGCAATTGAGTCTTGGGTCCAGTAGCAACAAACTGAACTGGGCCGTCTGTAATAACTAATACTGTAGCAGTTCGGCCTCCGGAGAACGCAAAGGCTTTTCCGCCGCCAAAGGCTACTCGATACTGTCCCTTCAACACTTCACCATCAGCCATCGTAATGGTGACCGGGCCACTTCCGGTTCCAGTCCGAACGAACTCCGCCTTCAACGGTCCCAATTGTTTAGCTGCTGGGTTCAAAGCAAATGTGTCGGCGTGATCCGTGCAACCGCAAACAATCAAAATCAAAACAAACGAAAGACCAGACTTAAGCAGTGAGAACCTCGAGGTTGCGAATGTAAAATTCATCGTGCTCCTCTCGCTGTAAACTTGGTGGCTTTTTCCACCCCTTGACGTGCAATCATGCCCACCGTTGCGGAGACTGGCAAGACCGGATCATCTGAGGCAGGTCAAAGTGTTATATCTCGCACGCGCAATAGCTACCAAAAATAGTGCGCTGGACACATCTCTATATCTCGCACACGGGCGCGTTACGGCATGGCATAATTGTCCGCTACGTACATTTGGCTAAGTGTAGATGAGCCGTATTGATGGAATGGGTTGTAATTCCGCAAAGATGCCTTTGGTTTTTAGGGCTTCACCAATCCGATTGCAGGCATGTTCGCTTCCGGCAATTCCGCCCATGGCCTCTAGGCGCTTGAGGCTGTTGACGTGAAGGCCTGCCAAATTTGCCAATTCACTTTGCTTCAGCCCCGCAAAAGTTCTTGCCGCTGCTAGGTGGTTTCCGGTGCTAAAGTGGTTTTGACGTGGCATGATGGGTAGCCTCCTTTTGATTGTTGCTGCCCTTGAATTTCTCGAACGGGCAAAATGTTCTGAAATGTATTAGTGGAATGAATTGCTATTGCTGTGTCTGGCGTTGGCCGAATAGATTTAACCCTCACCATTTTTGGCCAGATCAGTGGACTAAGCAGCGTCGAGAGGGACAAAACGAGTGAGGTCAAGAATGTCTCCGATTGGCGTTAGGTCTGCCCGTTCAAATGATTTTGAGATTAGCGGTTGAGAGGCGCTGGCCTTTTGATTGGCCGCGCCTCCAACCGTGTTGAATGTGGAGCCTGTGTCTATCTCCCTATGGTTAGAATGTAGAAGTGTCTCATCAGTGCCACCGTGCATACCCTCAAATTGAGTTTCATGGTTGCGTCCATGCCACCGTGAGCTGTCTTTTTGAGCCTTTTCAGCACCCGCTGTCTCACCAGTGCCACCGTATGGTGGCACTGGTGCAACCGATTCCTGCATTTTGGATTGCCACCGCATGAAGTCTTTTGAGGGTAAGTCACCGCTCACATCGCATTTAAAAGCAGTCAACCGCCACTCACTGGCATGGCGCACTTTGCAAACAAAGCCGCCCCTCTTGCGGCATTCAACGAAGCCATGTTCTGTCAATTCTGCAAGCGCACGGGCGGCGGTGCTCTTATTGCAGGCCATGCGCTCGCCCAGTGTTCGAGAACCTAAGACAATCCGGCCATTGTTGCTGCCATCAAAACCAGCGGCCAATTCAATATAAGCCGCGCGAGCGATTGCAGACAGGTCACGCCACGCTGCTGAATTGAGTATATATCGTTCAAGGGCCACAAAGCTAGAAAGGGCGTTGCCGCCCCTGCCGGTTTTGTTTGCTTTGCGTTTTCGGCTNNCACCGCCGTCTTTGGAAAGCAGGCCATTGGCTTTCGCAGTTTCGAGCGCCTTAGCCAGCGCTTTTGCCAATGCGGGCAAGTGACGTGTGCTAACCGTCAATCCGCCGAGCCCAGCTTTTAACTTACCGTCTTTGCCGGTATACCAAGCACGACAACAGATCGTGGGCTGGCCTTTGAATGAGTCCAATCTCACCCGCAAAGTTTCCCGACTATTCTTTTGCCATTCGGCAATGATGATTTCACTCATGCCGCCACTGCCATTCCTTGTGCGGGTTCGCCCTCTAGGATTTCCACCTTGGTGAGCAAAACATAACGGGCATGGCTGCCCGCAAATTGGCCGCCGTGGCTTTCGTCCAACGTCTCGATCGCGAGGCCGTAACGTGTTCGCAGTTTGTGAACATATGCACTCCACCTTGGCCCTGGATTGTCGATTGGTGTGCACCCGCGCTGGCCATAACGCTGCAATTCCAAAAGCGCCCATGCGTCACGGCCATAGACATTGAAGGGCTGGCCATCTGGTAGAATGCGGGCGGTGATTTTGAGGCGCTTAGACATGATTGCGCCTCCAAACTGTTTCCACAAAACAATTCGCATCGATCCGATAGGCGCAGAGTTGTGAAGGTTGCATGTTAAGAGATGACGGGCTAAAAGGTGGTTGCTCGAAATTGAAGACACCTTGAAGCCCAGCCCGTTTGCCAACGGGTTGGGTTTTGTGTTTTCGCATTACGTCGCCTCCCCAACTTTCGAGGCAAGCCAGTTACGCAAATCATCCATCGCAACAATTGTACGACGGCCAACTTTGCGAACTTTGAGATTTCCCTTGGAGATTTCAGAATAGAGCGTGCTACGCCCGCAACCCGATAAACGGGCGGCCTCTGGAATAGGAACGGCAAGCGGTTCTGTCATGTGGTTTGTCCTTAAGCCTAAGACGAACAATTTCGTGCTCAGGTGGACAAATCATTTCTTACTTCGGAATCACGCCGTCAAACGCGCTAATCGGGCGGCTAATCAGGCGGCTACTAAAATCCGCCTGATTACGTCAGGGGGCAGATTTCTTACCTGCTCGCTTCCAACTGTCCGGCGCGTGGTCTTTTCGTATTTC
>PLXI01000128.1 GCA_003151375.1 Hyphomicrobiales bacterium | reverse complement strand
CTATATCGCGTTCAATGATCTGCCGAAGGTAGAAAATTTGAAGAGCATGTTCCCCAAGCTCTACCGTGAAAAGCCTGTGTTGGTGGGAAGCACGGGTTAACCGATCGAGCCGTAAGCCATCCGGACTAGTCATTCCAATCACGCGCCATAAATCGCTCCTTGGCACCGTTCAACACGCGCATGGCCTTGGCATAATTTCGCGCTCTTGCTGTTTCGGATTTTAGCCCTGCAAAATAACGTAGAATTTCTTTCTGACGGCTGGGGATCAATTTGCGCCATGCCAGTTCCGCATTTGGATGGGCTTGCAACAGCATCAGGAATTCCGCAGGCATCTCATGCATGGGCCCATTGCGATAGGCTTCGTCAAAAATCAAAGACACTTCCACATCATCGCCTACTTTGGTGTTAGACGCTTTGCGCACGGCACCGTGGAGATAGAGATAAAAGCTGCCATCGCCGCGCGGCATCATATTTACCGTCCATGCCGGCTTTGGCTCACCATTGATTTGCACAAGTACTGGCATCGGCTTTCGCCATTCAGCTTTCAGCCGCTTGGCACGAGCGATGGAGACAAGCACGAACGGATTTATCTTGTTAATTGCTATTGTGGCTCTAAATTTCATGGCGTGGCCTATCTATATCGGCCCTCACCCAGAAGCCTCTGCCTGAAGCGCGGCAAACATAAGCATCCAAGCCGTCAACACGGAACGAACAATCTTAACAACGCAAGAGGCAGCCACTAGGTACAGGCTCCAGTCCAGCAGCTTGAAGGCGGCAACACCTCCGGCGATACCAAGCAGATAGGCCGCAGCAATTGTCAAAATCAATGCCAATGGGAAATCGCTTTTATGACTAATCGCGATGTGTTTGCCCCAGTATTTATAGCTGAAGGCCACTGGGCCACGTAGTCCGAAAATGTTGATCACAATCAATTCGGCACCAATAAAAGACAGCGGCTGTGGCGTTAGAACCACCGCTGCTTCAGCTAAAACCAACAGAAGGTGAATGGTGTTATAATAAGCCCCGTCGATGGTCGCGCGTATGTTGACATCGGTGCGTTTGCTAATCCTGTCGATATGCAGCGACATAACGATGAACAAAAGCCCAACCAGGCTTCCGGCAGCAGTGCCAATCATGATGAAAAGGTCGTGCCATAACTCAGGCTTAAAAGTGGAATCCATTTGCCAATCGCCTCATGAGAAAATGGTAGAAGAATTTTAGTTCAGCCCTTGCGTACATCCATCTTGATCGGCCCATCGGCCTTGCCATGAATAAACTGGTCGACATAAGCGCTACCAGAGCGATCAACCATTTTTGCCGCCCCCTGCCAGATGATCTCGCCTTTATAAATCATCGCAATATCATCGCCGATTTTGCGCGCGCTGGCCATATCATGTGTGATGGAAATGGTGGTAGCGCCCAAGCGATGCACGCTATCGACAATCAGATTATTGATCACATCAGCCATAATCGGATCAAGCCCTGTGGTCGGTTCGTCAAAGAAAATAATTTCTGGATCAGCGGCAATCGCCCGCGCCAGCCCGACGCGCTTTTGCATGCCACCGGAAAGTTCAGCTGGATAAAGTGCACCAACATCAGCAGTGAGCCCCACAAGGCCTAATTTTTCCATCGCCAGTTCGCGGGCTTTGGCTCGCGCCATGCCGCGCCCTTGAATGAGTCCAAAGGCTACGTTCTCCCAAACCGAAAGTGAATCAAACAATGCGCCACCTTGGAACAACATGCCGAAGCGGTGCAGATATTCATCGCGTGCAGTGCCTTTTAAGTCCACAGCATTTTGCCCGCCCACTTCTATGGCGCCCCTATCCGGCTGCAAAATGCCAAGGATACATTTGAGCATTACGCTTTTGCCAGTGCCGGAACCACCGATCACCACCAGCGAGCGACCTTTCTCAACCGACAAGTTAATGCCATTCAGAACATGTTTAGGCCCGAAGCTCTTGCGCAAATCGGTGAGCTTGATGAAAGGTTCAGCCATCAATGCTTTCCAAACAATAATGACGTGAGCGCGAAATTTGCCGCCAAAATCAAGATCGCTGATGCAACAACCGCATTAGTGGTGGCCCGGCCCACACCTTGCGCTCCGCCCTTAGAATTGAAACCATTATAGCAGCCCATCAGCGCGATGATAAAACCAAACACCGCCGCTTTGATAAGGCCGGATGTCACATCATCAGAATGCAAAGTGTCAGCAGTGGTTTTCAAAAATGCGGCACCATTAAAACCAAGCGCGCGCGTGCCAATCACATAGCCGCCCATCACGCCGATAATATCACCGATGAACACCAACACCGGCAAAGATAAAACCGCTGCAATCAAGCGCGGGCCCACAAGATATTTAAATGGATTGGTGGAAAGCGTGATGAGGGCATCGGTCTGCTCCGTCACTTTCATGGTGCCAAGCTCAGCCGCAATCGAAGCGCCCACCCGGCCCGAAACCATCAAACCCGCCAACACTGGCCCCAATTCACGCGTGATGCCGATGGCCACAATCGAGGGAACCAGTGTTGCAGCTGTGGTGGCCGAAGAACCGGTATAAATCTGCAAGGCCAAAGCGCCGCCAGTAAAAAACGCCGTCAAGGCAACAACTGGCAAAGACGTATATCCAATAATGAACAATTGCTGCAAAATCTGCCCGCCATAAAAGCGCGGGGTAAGGCCGATGACCAGCGCATCCTTGGCAAACAGTGCCAGCCGCCCGATCTCAGCCAGAAGGCCGAGCACAACTTGCCCAATAACTTGGAGAATGTTCAGCGAAGCGAATCTCATTTTATGTATTTGTACTCATAGCGGCTGCCCAAGTGCGTGAGAAGCTCCCATGATATGGTGCCTGCCGAAGCTGCCGCCTCATCCAAACTGATGTGATGGCCGAAGAACTCAGCCAAATCGCCACGCTTAACTTGCACCTCGGTCACATCCACCGCCGTCATATCCATCGATATACGCCCCACAATGGGGCAGCGCGCACCGCCAAGCCAAACGCTGGCCTTGCCTTCAAACACTGAACTCATCCGGCGCGGAATTCCGTCACGGTAGCCTGCACCTAGCAACGCCACTTTTGATGATCGCGTCGCCCGCCAGGTTGAATTGTAACCCACCGCCTCACCCATCGGCACATCGCGCACTTGCAAAACGCGTGCTTCCAATGTGACCACAGGCAGCATCGGGTTGGGACGGCCCGGTAGTGGATTGCCACCATAAAGCGCCACACCGGGCCTGGTTAAATCCAGCGTAAAATCCTTACCCAAAAAACAACCCGACGAATTGGCCAAGCTGGCTGGCACATTTGGCAATAAAGCCCGCGCCTCANNAAACGTTGGCGCTGGGTTTGGTTGAAACCATTGCCCGGCTCTTCGGATGAGGCCAAATGGCTCATCAGTAAAACAATTTTAAGCTTCAGTTTTTCAGCCAGAATGGCTTTCAATTCGTCAATCGGAAAGCTCACGCGGTTAATGCCGCTGTCCACATGAACGGCACAAGGTGCACCCTTGGCTTTGGCAGCCCATTCGCGCGCCTCGTCAGCCGAAATCAAAGCCGGGATCAGCTTATGCTTGAGATAATAACTGGCCGCCCCGGTGTAAAACCCATCAAGCACATAAATTTTCGCCTTGGGCAATATGCGCCGCACGTCAGCACCCTCGCGTGGCCTAGCCACAAAGAATGAACGGCATCCCGCTTTCCACAATGCTGTAATGCAGGGCTTAAGCCCAAGGCCATAAGCCTCGCCCTTCACCGCAGCACCTGTTTCAGCCTTGGGCGCAAGTGCCGCCAGTGTTTTATAATTTTTGGCCAGCGCAATAAGATCAACCGTCACTTGCGCTGCGAGAGAATGCTTCAACATGAATGCACAGTTAAATTGAAAGCTGTTGCAGATCAACCGTCATACTTGACCCGCCAA
>PLXI01000207.1 GCA_003151375.1 Hyphomicrobiales bacterium | reverse complement strand
CTTTGACACATCCAATTGAAGCGCCACGGCTTTACGCCCCTTGGCGGTGATTTCTTTTACTACGGCTTCGGCTTCAGCTTTCTTGCTGTGATAAGTGATAATCGAGTCTTGGCCCTTATCGGCTAAATGCAAAGCCATGCTGCGGCCAAGGCCACGGCTGCCGCCGGTGATAATGTTGATTTTCATATGTTGCTCCTGGGGTTGATGAGCCCCATATAGAACGTCAAACGCCTTACGTAAGACGGCACCGAAGATATTCATAGGCACCGAAAGGATACTGATATGGATCAACACACAGCCGAGAATAAACGGCACGAAGTCCAATCTGAATCAGCCATTCCGCATTGTAACCCGCAAGTTGATGCGCTGACTTTTGAACTATTAGGCCAAATCGCTGATAAGTGGACATTGCTGGTTCTCGAAGAGCTGACCGAAAACGGCGTGCTGCGGTTTACGGAGTTACGCCGCAAAATTCCCAACGTCAGCCAAAAGATGCTGACGCAAACGCTGCGCCGCTTGGAGCAAAATGGACTGGTGAAGCGGCACATACATGCGGAGATTCCTCCGCGTGTTGAATATCAGCACACAGAATTGGGACATTCACTTTGCATGGCGGTTTGTGCCTTGTGGACATGGGTGGAAGACAATGCCTCACGTATGGAAGCCTCCAGAGCTGAGTTCAGGACTGCAAGGCGTCAAATCGAACGATAACGCGCAATATTGTTTCGTTTTTTGATTTGAAATCATTATTTACTTGCTTCTAAATTCGATTGGGAGTTGGGAAGAGTCAGTATCCCTGTCCTATGAGGAGGCAAAGCCATGAACGCGCCATCCAAGTTGCCAATCGGAACGCCGGTGTTTTTGCCTGAGGGCATGAAGCCCGCGCATGGTCTTTACGACCCGCGCAATGAGCATGATGCATGTGGCATTGGCCTCTATGCCAATATTCACAATAAGAAGAGCCATGAGATTGTTAGCCGTGGCCTCGATATATTGCGCAACCTTGAGCACCGCGGTGCTGTGGGCGCTGACCCCAAGGCTGGCGACGGCGCTGGCATTCTTATTCAAATCCCGCATGAGTTCTTTGCCGCTGAGGCCGAAAAGAATAGCATCAAGCTGCCAGCTGCCGGGCAATATGGCGTGGGGCAATTGTTTATGCCGCGTAAGCCTGGTGTGCGCGCAGAATTGGAACGCATCTGGCGCGAGTCTGTATCCGATGAAGGCTTGAAGGTTCTCGGCTGGCGCGATGTGCCTGTGGATCAATCTGTGCTGGGCTATTCGGTAAAAGACACTGAGCCCTTCCATCGCCAGATATTTATTGGCAAGGGCCCCACCATTCGCTCCGAAGAACAGTTTGAACGCAAGCTGTTTGTGGCGCGCAAGGTGGCTTCAAATCGGATCGTGCAAACCATGGGTGAGGAGGCGCGCGCCTATTATCCCGTCTCGGTTTCATGCCGCACGATTGTTTACAAGGGTCTGATCCTTGGTGTGGATGTTTCAAATTACTATGTCGATCTGAAAGANNTTCCACCAACACATTCCCATCTTGGCCGTTGGCACATCCTTACCGCTTTGTCTGTCACAATGGCGAGATCAACACAGTGCGCGGCAACTATAATTGGATGGCAGCGCGTCAGGCCAATATGAAGAGTGATGTTCTGGGCGAAGACTTGGCCAAGCTGTGGCCAATCTCTTACGAAGGCCAGTCAGACACTGCGATTTTTGACAACGCGCTCGAACTGCTCACTATGGGGGGCTATTCGCTGCCCCACGCTATGATGATGATGATTCCTGAGGCGTGGGCGGGAAATCCGTTGATGGATGATGATCGTCGCGCATTCTATGAACATCATGCTGCGATGATGGAGCCATGGGACGGCCCTGCCGCGATGGTGTTCACCGATGGTAAGGTGATTGGCGCAACACTTGACCGCAATGGCTTGCGCCCATCGCGCTATCTCGTCACCGATGATGGCCATGTGTTGCTGGCCTCGGAGATGGGTGTGTTGCCTTTTGACGAAAGCAAGGTCACCCATAAGTGGCGCTTACAGCCTGGCAAGATGTTGCTGATCGATTTGGAAAAGAAGTGCATCATCTCTGACGAAGATCTGAAGAAGGAACTTTCTAACGCGCATCCTTATAAGGAATGGCTGAAGCGCACCCAAGTTGTGCTGCGTGATTTGCCCAAGGCGAAAACCGCGCGGCCCAAGATTGCAGTGCCGCTGCTGGATAGGCAACAGGCCTTTGGCTACACCAAGGAAGACTTGGCAGTGTTGATGGCACCGATGGCTGAGAGCGGCCAAGAAGCCATTGGCTCGATGGGCAATGATGCGCCGATTTCGGCGCTGTCAGACCGCAGCAAAATGCTTGATACGTATTTCAAGCAGAACTTCGCGCAAGTGACCAATCCACCGATTGATCCAATCCGTGAAGAACTGGTGATGAGCCTTGTTTCCTTCATTGGTCCGCGCCCCAACTTATTGGATTTGCATGGCACTTCAAAGCATATGCGTTTGGAAGTATCGCAACCCATCCTCACCAACGAGGAGTTGGAGCGCATTCGCAACATTGGCAACGTGCGTGATAATCCGTTCCGCACAGCGACACTTGATATTACATATGATGTTGCCAATGGCCCTGAATATATGGCTGCCGCTTTGGACAGCGTTTGCATGTTGGCCGAACGCGCGGTGAGCGATGGTTACAATATCATCATTCTGTCTGACCGTTCGGTTTCGGCTGAGCGTGCGCCGATTCCTGCATTGCTCGCTACTTCTGCAACGCATCATCATTTGATCCGCAAGGGTCTTCGCACTTTGGTTGGCCTAGTTGTTGAATCAGGTGAGCCGCGTGAAGTGCATCAGTTCTGTACTCTGGCTGGCTATGGCGCTGAGGCGATCAATCCTTATCTTGCGTTTGAAACACTTGAGGCCATGTTGCCCAGCTTGGATGAGAAGGTCTCCGCCTATGAAGCCGTGAAGCGTTACATCAAGGCCGTTGACAAGGGCATTATGAAGGTGATGTCCAAGATGGGCATTTCCACTTATCAATCTTATTGTGGCGCACAGATTTTTGATGCGGTTGGTTTGTCCACCGAATTTGTGCGTAAGTATTTCACCGGAACGGCCACGCAGATTGAAGGTGTTGGCCTTGCTGAGATTGCGGAAGAAAGCTTCCGCCGCCATGAGGATGCTTTTGGCCCCAATCCAGTTCTCTCTACATCACTTGATGTGGGTGGGGACTATGCTCTACGTATGCGCGGCGAAGCGCATGTGTGGACGGCGGAAACCGTCTCAACCTTGCAGCATGCGGTGCGCGGCAATTCCTCTGATAAGTACAAAGAATATGCCCGCCATATCAATGAGCAGAATGAAAAGCTCAAGACCATTCGCGGGCTATTCACCATCAGGTCCGCCGAGGAGATGGGCAAGAAGCCTTTGTCCATGGATGAAGTTGAGCCTGCCGTAGATATCGTAAAGCGCTTTGCAACGGGCGCTATGTCTTATGGTTCAATTAGCCGCGAAGCCCATACCACTTTGGCCATTGCGATGAACCGCATTGGCGGTAAATCCAACACCGGCGAAGGCGGTGAAGAGTCTGATCGCTTCAAGCCGATGCCTAATGGTGACTCGATGCGCTCTGCCATCAAGCAAGTGGCTTCTGGCCGCTTTGGTGTGACCACGGAATACCTGGTCAACTCCGACATGATGCAAATTAAAATGGCGCAGGGTGCCAAGCCCGGTGAGGGCGGACAATNNATATTTATTCGATCGAAGATTTGGCCCAGCTGATTTACGATTTAAAGAATGTGAACCCTTCTGGCCTAGTTTCAGTGAAGCTGGTGTCTGAAGTGGGTGTTGGCACAGTGGCCGCTGGTGTTTCCAAGGCCCACGCCGATCATGTCACTATTTCTGGCTATGAAGGTGGCACGGGCGCATCACCACTCACCTCCATCAAGCACGCCGGCTCTCCTTGGGAAATCGGTCTTGCTGAAACCCAACAAACTTTGGTGGCCAATGATTTGCGTGGCCGCATTGCTGTGCAGGCTGATGGTGGCATTCGCTCTGGCCGTGACGTGTTGGTTGCGGCCCTTCTCGGCGCTGATGAAATTGGCTTTGCCACAGCGCCGCTGATCGCCGCTGGCTGCATCATGATGCGCAAGTNNGCCATCTCAACACCTGCCCGGTGGGTGTTGCAACGCAAGATCCAGAGCTGCGCAAGAAGTTCAAAGGCCAGCCAGAGCATGTGATCAACTTCTTCTTTTTTGTGGCAGAGGAGTTGCGCGGACTTATGGCTTCGATGGGCATCAAGAAATATGAAGAGCTGATTGGGGCCACGCAATGGCTCGACACCCGCAAAGCCATTTCACATTGGAAGGCCAAGGGGCTGGATTTCACCAAGTTGTTTGCCAAAGCCGATGTGACGGGCCCAGTCGCTATCAAGCATGTGATGAGCCAAGATCACCGCCTCGACAAAATCCTTGACCGTGAACTCATCGCCAAGGCCATGCCTGCGCTGGAAAAGGGCGAGAAGGTGGTGATCGAAACCGAGATCAGAAACCGTGACCGCACTGCTGGTGCCATGCTTTCAGGCGAAGTGGCCAAGCGTTATGGTCATACAGGTTTGCCGGAAGATACGATCACCGTGAATTTCTCTGGCACATCTGGCCAAAGCTTTGGTGCGTGGGGTGCAAAGGGCATTACCTTTGATCTCACTGGCGAAGGCAATGACTATGTCGGCAAAGGCCTTTGCGGTGCCAAGATTATCATCAAGCCCAAGGAAAAGATCGGCTTTGTGCCAGAGCGTTCGATCATCGTGGGCAACACGGTGCTTTATGGTGCAATCACCGGTGAAGCTTATTTCCGCGGCGTAGCGGGTGAGCGTTTTGCGGTTCGTAACTCAGGTGCTGTGGCCGTGGTTGAAGGAACAGGTGACCATGGCTGCGAATATATGACGGGCGGCTGTGTTCTCGTGATTGGCCCAACAGGGCGCAACTTCGCGGCTGGCATGTCTGGCGGCGTGGCCTATGTGTTGGACGAAGATAAAACATTCGAGAAGCGCTGCAACCTTTCTATGGTTGATCTTCAGCCTATTCCTGAAGAGGAAGAACTGATTGAGCGCAAGCAACATCATGGCGGCGATCTTGAATCACATGGCTTGGTGGATATCACCAGCCGCATGGACAAGAATGATGCAACGCGCATTCATGAGCTTCTCGCAAGGCATTACAAATTCACCGGTTCATCGCGCGCCAGAGTGATCCTTGATGACTGGGCGAATTATCTGCCCAAGTTTGTGAAGGTGATGCCAGTCGAATATGCGCGTGCCTTGGCCGATTTGGAAAAGGCACAGGCCACCAGCAACGGCATGACCGTTGGCGTAAAGAAGGGTGCATAATAATGGGTAAGATCACAGGCTTTATGGAAATCGACCGCAGCGAGCGCAAATATGCGCCGGCGGCTGACCGTGTGCGCAATTACAATGAATTTTTTATTCCGCTTGGTGATGAAGGCACGAAGAAGCAAGCGGCGCGTTGCATGGATTGTGGGATTCCTTATTGCCATAATGGCTGCCCGGTGAATAACCAGATTCCAGATTGGAATGATCTGGTTTATCGTAACAATTGGGAAGAAGCCTCGCGCAATCTGCNNTGAATGCGCTATCGTAGACAAGGCTTGGGAAAATGGATGGTTGAAGCCGCTTCCCGCGATTGAGAAAACGGGCAAAAAGGTTGCGGTGGTTGGCAGCGGCCCATCAGGCATGGCGGCGGCACAACAATTGGCGCGCGCGGGCCATGAAGTGCATCTGTTTGAAAAGAACGCCAAGGCCGGCGGGTTGATGCGTTACGGCATTCCTGATTTCAAAATGGAAAAGCATTTGATTGATCGGCGCGTTGTGCAAATGGAAGGCGAGGGTGTCACCTTCCACTACGGTGCGCATATTGGTGTGACGCAAGATGCCAAGCAGTTGGTTGATTCATTTGATGCCGTGTTGCTCTGCGGCGGCACTGAAAAGCCACGCGATTTGCCAATTCCGGGCCGTGAACTTTCAGGTGTGCATTTTGCTATGGATTTCTTGCCGCAGCAAAACCGCCGCATTGGCAAGGAAACCCCGCTGGATAATCATCCCATTCTCGCCAAAGACAAACATGTTGTTGTAGTGGGTGGTGGCGATACGGGTTCAGANNAGAACAAGGCGCTGACCTGGCCGAATTGGCCAATGAAGCTGCGCACATCTTCCTCGCAACAAGAAGGGGCGGAGCGGGATTTTGCCGTGGCCACCGTAGCACTCGAAGGTGCCGATGGCCATGTTCGCGTTCTGAAATGCGCGCGTGCTGGCGCTGACTTCAAGCCCATTCCTGGCACCGAATTTGAATTGAAGGCTGATCTGGTGTTGCTGGCCATGGGCTTTGTGCATCCGGTGCATGAAGGCATGTTGAAAACCTTGGGCGTGAAGCTTGATCCACGCGGTAATGTGGAAGGCAATGTGAAGGAATATAAAACCTCAGTGGATAAAGTGTTCAGCGCAGGCGATATGCGCCGCGGCCAATCGCTGGTGGTNNTAAGCGCTGGCGATATGCGTCGCGGCCAATCCCTCGTGGTTTGGGCGATCCGCGAAGGCAGGCAGGCTGCCGCTGCGGTGGATCAATTCTTGATGGGCGAGACAACACTTCCACGCTGATGGCACGCCTCGATCTCAGACCGAACTGCGAACTCTGCGACAAGGATTTGCCGCCGCACAGTGCGGAGGCGCGAATCTGCACGTATGAATGCACCTATTGCGCGGATTGCGCTGAAGGTGTGTTGCATAATGTTTGCATCAATTGCGGTGGAAATCTCACACAGCGCCCGATCCGGCCGATGAAATCTTTGCGACCAGAAGAAAAGCTTGGGTTGACCAATCATCCGGCGAGCACAAAGCGCGTGAACACCTCTTATAGCCGCGAAGATATTTTGGCTCATGTGGCACGCATTAGAGATTTGAAACCGGAAAACCGTTGACAGATTGAAAGCGCAACGTCGCCTCTTGCATCAGATCATTTAATGCGACTACAGTCTTGGCAATTAAAAAATAAAAATAACGAACCTAACGGGAGAAAACCATGGCACTTCAACCAATGGTGGCTGGCGCTGCGCCCAAGCCACTTTACACGCAGCTTTATTTTCAAGTTCTTGTCGGCGTTTTGTTGGGCGTGATTATTGGCCTGCTTTGGCCGACGTATGGCGAGGCCATGAAGCCGCTGGGGGATGCTTTTATTTCGATTGTGAAAATGATTATCGCTCCGGTGATTTTTGTCACCGTGACGCTGGGTCTTGGTCGTCTGAAGCAGGGCAATGAGGCAGGTGCTGTGATTTTAAAGGCGCTGGCCTATTTCATCGTCGTTTCATCCTTTGCACTTCTCATCGGGCTGATCACCGGCAATCTCATTCATCCAGGCTCAGGGCTTCATGCAACTGCTGCAACATTGGATGCGACTTCGGTGAAAGCCGCGGCAAACTATGCGGGCAAGGCCAAAGACCTGACGGTGGTTGGCAGCTTGTTGGCGATTATTCCGAAAACTTGGCTCAGCGCCTTGACCGATGGCGATATTCTGCAAGTGCTTTTCGTTGCCATTATTTCGGGCTTTGCGCTTTCGGCTGTTGGCGAGCGCGCTACACCTATTCTGAACTTTTTGGAAAGCGCCAATGCAGTGATCTTCCGTATGGTTGGCATTTTGATGCGTGCCGCCCCAATCGGTGCTTTTGGCGCAATGGCCTTTACCATTGGCAAATTTGGCGTGGCGGCTTTGGTCACCATGGCGTGGTTGCTTGGTACATTCTATCTTACCTCACTGCTCTTCATATTGATTGTGCTTGGCGCTATCGCCCATTTCAGTGGCTTCTCTATTTTGAAGCTCATACGCTACATTAAGGGCGAGTTGTTGATCGTGCTTGGTACATCATCATCAGAAGCTGCGTTGCCTTCGCTGATGGAAAAGCTGGAAGCTGCTGGTGCCAAGAAGGATGTGGTGGGCTTAGTGGTACCAGCCGGTTATTCCTTCAATCTTGACGGCACCAATATCTATATGACGCTGGCAGCACTTTATATCGCCCAGGCAATGGATATTAACTTGTCGCTCACTCAACAACTGTCGCTTTTGCTGGTGGCCATCATCAGCTCTAAGGGCGCAGCAGGTGTTACGGGGTCGGGCTTCATCGTGCTGGCTTCAACACTTTCTATTGTGCCGGACATTCCGCTGGCAGGCATGGCACTGATCCTCGGTATTGACCGCTTTATGAGCGAATGCCGCGCGCTGACCAATATTGTCGGCAATGCTGTTGCAACGGCTGTGGTGAGTAAATGGGAGGGCGAAAAAACCTAAAAAATTGATTCTATCCCGCACATGCGGGATTAGATTTTAGATTGAATTTGAAGCTTTCAACAAATTGCCATTTTGAATACAGTTTTTATCTTTGCAACCCCAAACCAGATACTATAAGGGGTTTTGAGCGAAACCTGCTCATCTAAAATCTAAAATTTATAATCTAAAATTAATCCATGATGTATGGGTAATCAGTTTGCGCATAAACATCATGATAAAGCTCAGACGGATCAGGATACGGAGATTCTTCGGCGAACTTTACGGCATCTTCAACGATGTCCTTCACGCGTTTTCCAATTTCTTCAATCTCTGCATCGCTGGCATAATTCATTTCACGTATTACTCTTAAGGTAGCCTCAACAGGATCTTTGGCTTTGTATTCATCCACTTCTTCTTTCGTTCTGTACTTTGCAGGATCGCTCATGGAGTGGCCTTTGTAACGATATGTATCAATCTCCAACAGGTAAGGGCCTTTGCCATCACGCGCATGAGCTACAGCTTTCTCCATGGCTTCATGCACAGCTTCAACACTCATGCCGTTAACCGCTTCAGATGGCATCTCGTAAGCAAACCCTAATTTATATAGCTCGGTAACATTGCTGGAGCGTTCCACGGAAGTGCCCATGGCGTAATCGTTATTCTCGATAACGAATATAACAGGCAACTTCCATGTCATGGCCATGTTCAGCGTTTCATGAAAAG
>PLXI01000091.1 GCA_003151375.1 Hyphomicrobiales bacterium | reverse complement strand
TCCAAAGTTGGTATCGAGGCATGATGCAGATGAAAGCGTGAAGTTGGCGTTGGCTGCTTCGGTTAGTGTCACATTTGTTACGGTGTTGGTGACAACAATTGGTGCGGGTGCGACAGGTGCAGCCGTTCCTGCGGTAACAGTGGTGATGTTGCTTGGCGTGCCCGTAAGATTGGTGGCCGTGAAGGTGAAGGGCCCACTGGCAGCACCGGTGGTAATTTTTTGGATGGCCACTGTTGGGATAGCTGGATTGACGATGTTGTTAAATGTGCAGGTGATCTGCGCCTTTGCCCGAATGTTAGTGGCCGGAACCGTCAGCACAGTGCCTGCTAGTGTGCCAAAAGCGGTGCCGGGGTTGCCAGAGGCTGCCGCATTTGTATCAACGCAAGAAGCTGAGTTTATCGTGAAGTTGGCTGCCGCAGTTTCTGTCAGGGTGACGGCAGTTCCAACTGTTGTTGCTGGGATAGGCGCAATCGTCGTGGGATAGGCGGTGCCCACTGTAGCTGTTGTAATGGCAGCAGGTGCCGACTTCAAATTGGTGGCTGCGAAGTTGAAGGGGCCACCGGCTGCACCTAACGTGATTTTTTGTACAGCCACTGTCGCGGCAGTTGCGGTGTTGAACGTATTGGTGAAGGTACAGGTAATTTGTGCCGCAGCCAAAATGTTGGCGGCAGGAATGGTGAGCACATTGCCAGCCAAGGCACCGAATGTGCCGACATTGCCCGTCACAGCCGAGTTAGCATCAGTGCAGGTCGCAGTTGAGGCGGTGAAATTGGTCGCTGGGGTTTCAGTTACGGTTACGGCCGTATTGTAAGCTGAGACGTTGATCGGTGTTGGGACTGCCGGTGTTGCTGTGCCGGTTGAAGTTGTAGTGATGGATGGCGGCGCTGAAGCAAGGTTAGTTGCGGTGAATGTAAACGCCCCACCAATGGCACCTGTGGTAATTTTTTGGATGGCAACTGTGGCCGGCTTTGGCGTGTTGGTGAAGGAACAGGTGATGGCATCACCATAGGCGGCAGAACCCATGTTGAAGCTGGTTGCCGCTAAGGCGGTGGGCATCACTGTGGGAGAACCTGCCGCACCATTCGTGCAAGTCAAGCTCGGGGTATATTGATTGATGTTGCTGACGCTGCCCCCGGCCATTTGTTCGTAGATGGTGGCAGGCACACCTGATGAGAGGGTGGCCACAGCGCTGGTAAATCCGCTCAGCCCCGCACCGCTGGTGGAGGCGAATGTGATGTTGGCGCCGTTGGACGTCGCTTTGACACCGTAAGTAAATTGGTCAGCGGCGTTGGCACGGCTGCCGATGATCGTCTTGTTGGCGGAAATGGTGGCATATTGCACAGCCAACATCACGCCCTGCAAACCGCCAGCGACTAGTTGGACAGAAACATTCGTGGGGCTTTGGCTGCCTACGATAAAGGCGCCAACTGTGCCCGCAACACCGGTTTCGGTATAGGTGGCTGTCCCTAAGCCACTTGTGGTGGGATAAGTTGCGCCTGAAATGGGTGGCACTTGGTCAATCAGCGTCCAGGATCCGCCGTTGGTGCCGTAAGTCAGGCTTTCGGCACCGTTGGTCGATTCAGCATCAGCCACCACCAGTTTGTATTCACCAGTGGACACAACACCGTTGGGTGGCGTGACCTTGATGTTGCTGAGGGTTAAGTTCACGGTCGTAGCGTTGGTTGTTGTATAAAGTATGGGTTTGTTGGGAATCCCAAGGAATGCCGTATTGCCGACTGCTGCACCCGACCAGGCTGGGGCCGCATTGGCTACGATGCCGCCGCCGTTGGGGGAAGTTCCGCTGAGCGTGAAAGAAAAGATCGAACCGTCAGATAACGTAATCGCAAAAGCCTGTCCGCCACCGAAAACAGTGGCGTTGTTATAGGTGCTCATGTCGATCCAGCAATAAGTTTGCCAATCTGCTGGGGCTGTGCCTGCTGAGGTGGCGGCGCCGCAGGTGGCGGCTTGGGCTGCGGTTGCAAAGCAAATCGTGGCGAACGCCAAAAGCGCGCCAAAGAAAGCAAGGGATTTCCGATAAACTAAACTCACAACGCAACCCATTTCAATTATTCTCAACGCAAGCGTTTAATTCGCTATGGTTAGAAAATGATTAAAAGGTTGAACTTGGTTGTATTTTAGGGTGCTAGATCAGCCCACCAATAGGCGTTGCTCCAAGCTTTTTTGCCAGCGTGATCAATTGCAATGACGCGGAACCATTGGGATGGTTTTTCGAGCAGCCAGCCTTTTTCGAGTGTGGCGAGATCAAATTCTGCCGACGTTATGTTCTTTCCATAGCGCACACAGGTTCTGGAAGTGCCGCATACTACCGTGATGCAATCCACTTCCGAACATGTAATGGAAAGATGCTTGCCCGCAAGTGTGATGGCACCAAATTGCGGCCCTTGGCTTGAATAAAAATCACCCGTCTTCAAAGCATGCAAGAGTGCGTCTGGTGAAAGGCTTTCAGCTTTCGCCTGCACCCAGCCGCCAAAATGGTCAGGTGTTTTGAAATGGGCGTCATCAGTAGCAATAGCGTTGAGGTGATGGCCTTCATTCAGCAATTGATCATGCAGATACCAGCCATCACCCAAATCATTCTCAATGGCGCAGCCGTGGTTATAGATCTCAACGGCGTGGGCTGAGCTGAGCAAAGTGCGGCCATCTTCAATGGTATAGCGAGACCAAGCGGGGTGCGCGATGCTGACAAAAGCACCAGCTTGTCGCGCTCTCAGCGCTAGGGCAGGGCCGGTTTCGCTAACATGTGGGGGTGCGAAATCCAAAGGCAGACCATTGGCCAAGATGTGCCAAAGTTCTCCGGCACTGGTGACTGGCGCATGAAGTTCGGCGCCCAAAATTGTAGTGAAATTATCGCTGCGATGTGCGCGCGTATCGGCAACCGGGAAGCCGTAGGTTTTTATAAAATGCTCAGTGAGAGATATGAAATCATAGCCGGCGTTTTGATAGGCAGCAATCACGGCGCGTGGCTCAAGTATGCCGTCTGATAAATTTGAATGCGTATGCAGATTGCCGCGCCAGAACCGTCCGGGAGTTGAGAATGGAGAAAGCAGTTTGGTCATGGCTTAGAGGCTAGCACCAAACCGTCAAACTGTCATTTGCATGCCAAGTTCAACCACCCGGTCAGCTGGAATACGAAAGAAGTCAATTGCACGCGCGGATTGGTTGGCCATCATGATGAACACGCGCTGTTGCCAGAACGGCATGGTGCTGCGCACCGCAAGGCGGATGATGCGGCGGCCAAGGAAGTAAGAGGCTTGGCGTGGATCAATCTCCAAGCCATGGCTTGCACAGGCGCGCAAAGCGGCCTGCGCATCAGGATGTTCCATATAGCCAAACTTGGCTTCAACAATCCACGCGCCAAGTGGGCCCTGCTTGACACTCACGCGGTCTCCCTCCCAGCGCGGAACCTCAACGTTCTTCATGGCGAGAAATACCAGCCTATCGTGCAGCACACGGTTATGTTTCAAATTATGCATGAGGGCAGAGGGTGCAAATTTATTATCGGTTTGCAAAAACACGGCAGCGCCAGCAACCCGCGAAGGTGGGCGGCGCTCTAGGCTTTCCAGCAAGCCGTAGAGTTCGGTTGAATCACGTTGGAGTTTGGCCGCAAGCAAGCCTATGCCGCGCCGCCATATGAACATTAAGCCAACAATAACTGTACCGATCAGTAAGGGCAGGTAGCCACCGTTGGCAATTTTGAGGCTGTTAGCCGTAAGGAACATGATTTCCACAACCGCAATGAGGAATAACAGTGGCGCATAAATCCAGCGATGTGATGGGTCGCCTTTCCAGAAGTAGATCACCCCAAGAATTGTGTTGATGAGCATGGCAGCGTTGACGGCAATGCCATAAGCCGAAGCTAAATTGTCGGAGCTTTTGAACACGATCACCAGCAACAGCACACCGAACATCAGCATCCAGTTGATCTGGCTGACGTAAATCTGGCCGCTCTCTGTTTCCGAGGTATGAATGATATTCATGCGCGGAATGAGGCCGAGCGAAATGGCTTGCTGCGCAATGGAATAAGCACCAGTGATGACGGCTTGGCTGGCGATCACTGTGGTCACGGTGGTGAGGATAACCAGCGGAACCAAGGACCATGCCGGTGTCATCAGGAAGAAGGGGTTTGCAATCGCTTCGGGGTGGGCGATCACGAATGCGCCTTGGCCCAGGTAATTGAGGATCAAGGCTGGGAATACCAAGAATAGCCAGGCGATGCGAATTGGGGTTTTGCCGAAATGGCCCATGTCGGCATAAAGGGCTTCACCACCAGTTACGGCCAAAAACACACCGCCCACAACAAGCAGGGCAAGGCCCGGCTCATCAATCAACATGCGTATGCCGTATATTGGGTTGAATGAGTAAAAGATGGCAGGGGCATCTAAAAGGTGGATCGCGCCCATAAGGCCAATGACAATGAACCAGACAAATGTTATCGGCGCAAAAAATTTCGCCACGCTTCCCGTGCCTTTAAATTGGAACAGAAATAATACGATCAGAATGAGCAACGTCATCGGCACAACATAGGGGGTGAACAAGTCGGGGTTGATGACCTCGAGGCCTTCAACCGCCGAGATAACGGAGATTGCCGGCGTTATCATCGCATCGCCGAAGAAAAAGGCCGCACCAATAATGCCTAACCACAAGATGATGCCACCTTTTTTGCCTAACAGTTTTTCAACCAGCACAACTTCTGACAGAATGCCGCCTTCACCATGGTTGTCGGCGCGCATGATGATTAAAACATATTTAATGGTGACGATGAGGATCAACGCCCAAAGCAACAGTGACACCACACCATAGGTGGCCATGGACAGATTAGCGCCGCCGTTTATCACTGGCTTCAAGGCTTCACGCATGGTGTAGATTGGGCTTGTACCGATATCGCCGAACACCACGCCGA
>PLXI01000051.1 GCA_003151375.1 Hyphomicrobiales bacterium | reverse complement strand
GAACGAGGAGATAGCGCCCTGTCACCGTGTCATAGACATTCTCAGTCACCTGCCCGATCACAAAGCCGGGCAAATCCGAATTAAGCCCTGTGACCAGACTCGCCGGGATGATTGATCCTGCCATCAGCGTGAAAGGTGACACAGGCTTCTGCAGGCTATGCTCATTGTAGATCGAGCCATCGGGTTTGGCATTCAGGAAGGCGAGTTTTTTGTCCTGTGCAGTCTGCGGTGCCGGTTGTCCTTGCGCCTGCAACGTGTCGAGCTGGCCCAAAGCTGTGAACGGTGAAACAGCGGCTTGTGGTGCATTGGCAGATGGCTTCTCGGCCTCGCCCATTTTGCTGACTGTGGCAACCGTATAGAACAGCTTGGACTCGCGGCCCTGCTGGGCCAGCCGAACCAAACGAATCCGGTCGGCTCTCGCAATGTCAGCTTCAGGATCAGGCTGAAACGGTTGGCCTGCAATGGGCAATTCTGGGGCTGCCTTGGTATCGACCTTGTGCAGGGCATCACCCAGATCGCCAGGCAAGGGCGGACCAAGTTTGGGAAACGTTTCGTAAGATGACGGCAAACGGCTAAGACCCTCTGCCGTTGGCTTGCGGTCAGTGTTGTAGAGCTCCTCAGTCTGCTGGCTCTGGCGGTAGTTTGGCGATTTAAGCGCAAACCAGACGGCCCCAAACAACAATACCGAAAACAACGCCGTGCCACCCATCAGGACTTTGCGATTGATGCGGCGAACGGGTCTGGGGCGCACGCGCAGTTCAATATCCTCAGGCGGATTTTGAGATTTGTCCACCATCACTTGTCTCCCGCACTGGAAAAGAGGTAGCGACGCTTGGGCTGCACCGCGTCATTGCGGATGATTTTGACGACCGTCTGTGGATTTGACCCCAAGCGCAACTCCGCCACGGCAAAGAGCCGATCGACAATATACGTGTTGCCCTTGACCCTGTAATTGACCAGCGCGGGTTTACCTTCTGATCCTTGCACGAAGAGTGGCGGGGCTTCGCCTTGCGGCAAAGATGACGGGAATTGGATATAGACTTTGAAACCGTCGTCAAACACCCGTGACGGCACAAAGCTGGCTGTGCCTTCAATCCGGTAGCGGAAGTTCAGATTATCAAAACTTTGTGCTCCTTCAATCGGCACACTATCAAGTCCTGCCACACCATCGTTCTGTTTCTTGATCGAAATCAGCTCGTCTTCGGGATAGGTCCAAGACAAAGACGACATGTAAGTGGTCTCAGTTGATTCAAGCTCAAGATGATAAGTGCGGCGTTCGGAGGTGATGACCAAATTGGTTTTGAGATCGGCGGCAATGGGCTTGACCAGAATATGCACCTGCTGGGCGGTTCCGGCACCACTTGTTGTGTCACCCACAATCCAGCGCACAGTGTCGCCGGTTGAAACCGAAACCAGCTTCTCACCTTGTTGAAGGGCGATATCGCTCACCTGATTGGTTGCCCCATAAAGGCGGTAGAGCGCGCCCTGACTGTATGGATAGACTTGGATGGCGTTGACATAGCCAGACTTCACGGGCTCCTTGGTGGCTGCGGCATTGGCTTGATCGACGCGGGCGAGTGGATCATCCACATCTTTGATCGCTGTGCCCTTTGCACCCAGCTTCTTCAACTGGCCGGGCAAAGGTAACGGCTTCACCTTTTCGATAATCTCAACAGGAGGTGGCGGATCGGCGATGACCTTGGCTTCGATGAATGAACTATTCGGGGGATCATCAGCGAATGAGCTGAGGGTTGACTTGCTGGCACAGGCCGACAAGGCAACAAGCGAAACGCTTACAAGAAAATACTTCATTTGGTGGCTCCTGAGTTGTCATGGGGTTGGGGTGAAACAATCGGATCAAGCTCGCGTGACCAGTTGATGGCGTTGACATAGATGCCAAGCGGATTGGCCCGCAGCGTTGCCGCATCGCGCGGGCTTTTGGTCACGATGGTCAAAACGCCGGTAAAACTCTGGACCCCGGCGGCTGATCCATTCTCAAAGGCCTTCTCACGCCACCTAACCTGAAACGAGGACGGCGAGGCCCGCACCACGCTGGTGATCTCAACCGAGACGGTGCGCTGCCCGATCTTGGCGAAAGGATCATTCTCGCGGGCATAGTCATTGAGGGTCTGGGCCGCCCGGTCAGTGGCATAGTCGTAGGCCTTGAGCCAATTCTGTTTGACCACAACTGGGTCGATCGAAACCTCGCGCACATGTTCAATGAAACGGGCCAGTTCTGCGGCAATTTGGGCATCCGATGGATCGTAGGATTCCACGGCCGGTGCCACGGCGCGAATGGCCCCACCCCGTTCCACTTCGACGACATAGGGTGTGACGCGTGAGGTGGTGGACAACACTGCTAGCTGAAGACTTAATCCCCCTACCAATCCCAGACAGCCAAAAGCCATGAGCCGCCAGTTTCTTGCTTGAACGCGGGCCGAGCCGATGCGCTCATCCCAAACTTGGGCAGCTTTCTGATAGGGCGTGATGGCGGCTTCCGTCTGGCCGTAATGCAATTGGGATCGTTTGAACTTCATTGAGATATTCCTTGTGCTTTAGCTATTGGGATTGAGGTCGGGGCCTTCGTTGGATGCGCCCCGGTCACCTTCGCGGACTGCCTGACTGGCCACGGTGCCCGCGCGGGTCAGCTGCTCGCGGCGACGCAAACGGCGCGCCCAATTTGGCTCAGCGCTGCCACCGGTGGATTTGCCTTTGGTTCCAGCCGATGGAGAGACAGAGCTAGAACCACCCGAGGCGTTAAAGCCGTATGCCGAGCCTTCGCGGTAGGCATCACGAATTGGGGCAGAAGCTTTTGAAGCTGCGTCTTTGGCTGGCTGGCCCAAAGTGGCTTTCAATGCGCCACCCATGCCGCCTTGCTTGAAACCAGCTTGAGCGGCACCTGAGAGTGATGCTGCTGACGTGACGGCGCGTCCCGCACCACCAAGTCCAGCACGGGCCAAAGCACCTGCTCCTGCCGCACCTGCAACACCTGCTGCGGCCAGACCTGCGGCGGTGCCGACGGCTGCTCCAGCACCCAGTTGCGGTGCCCCCGAAATCAAGCCCGCTGCAATGCCCGGCGCAAAGATAGCCAGACCAAAGACCGCAATAGCTGCCAGGATATGAGCAGCCGCCTGCTGCAAGGTAATATCGCCTGTGGGTGCCGTCGTGAGCGTGCCAAAGAGAGTCGAACCAACGCCCACTACAATAGCCAGCACCATGAGCTTGATGCCGGAGGTCATGACATTGCCAAGGACGCGCTCAGCCAGAAACGAGGTCTTGCCGAAGAGTGCAAAGGGTACCAGCACAAAGCCTGCCAACGTGGTGAGCTTAAACTCGACGATGGTGATGAAGAGCTGAACCGAGAGAATGAAGAAGGCTAGCAAGACAATAAGCCAGGCCAACAACAAAACCACAATGGTCACAACATTGTCGAAAAAACTGGTAAAGCCCATGAGGCTTCCTGCCTGATCCAGCAAAGGTTGGGATGCAGTGAAGCCTGTGCCCGCCACAAAGCCCGGCCGCATTAAATCCGTTGCTGTTAGTGCAGTCCCCGTAGCCTTAAGCCCCAATCCCGCAAAGGAATTGAACACAATGGTCGAGAGATGGGCGAAATTGTTGAGCAGTAAAGCAAAAAAGCCGACATAGAGAATCTTGCGAATGAGCTGGCCGATGACATTATCTTCATGAGACAGTGACCAGAACAGGCCTGCCATGATCACATCTATAGTGACCAGTGTGGTCGTCAAAAACCCGACATCTGGCGATAGAAGGCCAAAGCCTGAATCAATGTAAGTGACAAAGGTCTGGG
>PLXI01000264.1 GCA_003151375.1 Hyphomicrobiales bacterium | reverse complement strand
GGAGGGAAGTTATAATGCAGCATGAAAGTTTCTTTATACATGCCGTCCAAACTGTCGACATATTGCTCGTCTTCGCCGGTGCCCAACGTGGTCACGACCAAGGCCTGGGTTTCACCGCGGGTGAAAAGCGCTGAGCCGTGGGTGCGTGGCAGAACGGATGCCTCGGCAACAATCGGGCGAACCGTCTTGGTGTCACGGCCATCAATGCGAAGGCCGGTGTCCAAGATGCTATTGCGAACGATGTCTTTTTCCAAATGCTTGAAAGCTTCGGAAACTTTTTGCTCAGTTGGGGCTTTTGGATCTTCTTTGTCGACCAATGCGGCCTTCACGACATCCTTAGCCTTGGCCACGGCGTTTTGGCGATCTTCCTTCTTGGCAATGGCATAAGCAGCGCGCAGAGATTTTTCTGCGTTCTTCTTCACGGCCTTGAAGAGTTTCTCTTCATCGGATGGATTGAACTCGCGTGGTTCACGCGATGAACGTTCCGCCATGCGGATGATCGCTTCAATCACCGGCTGGAAACCGGCGTGACCGAAGGTGACAGCGCCAAGCATCACTTCTTCGGAAAGCTCCTTGGCTTCGGATTCAACCATCAACACAGCATCACTGGTGCCCGCGACGACGAGATCTAAAGTAGATTCTTTCATCTGATCTTTGGTTGGGTTCAAAACATATTCGCCATTGATAACACCAACGCGCGACGCACCAATCGGGCCCATGAATGGAATGCCAGACAGTGTGAGAGCGGCAGAAGCAGCAACCATGGCCACGATGTCTGAATCATTTTCCATATCATAGGAAAGCGTGGTTACGATGACTTGGGTTTCCACACGGAAGCCCTCTGGGAACAAGGGGCGAATGGGGCGATCTATCAGACGCGAAACCAAGGTTTCTTTTTCTGATGGGCGGCCTTCACGTTTGAAATAGCCGCCTGGAATCTTGCCCGCAGCATAAGTCTTTTCTTGATAGTTTACAGTGAGCGGGAAGAAGTCGATGCCGGGCTTTTCAGCGCGGGCGGCGACGGCTGTCGCCATAACGGTGGTTTCACCGTAGGTTGCGATTACTGCGCCATCAGCTTGGCGTGCCATGCGGCCGGTTTCGAGGCGGAGCGTTTTTCCGCCCCATTGGATTTCTTCAACATCAATGTTGAACATGTTTTTTCATTTCCTTTGTCCTTCGCCGCCACTTCGTCACCTGCTTTTGGACGGCATCCCCTTTGGACAAGACAGCTCCAGCCCTATTGCTGAAACCTCGTCGGGGACGCAGGCGGCTAATCGGTGATCCACCTGCTCGTATAATAGACCCCTCCCCCAAGCGGAGGAGGATGAGTGTTGTTAGCGGCGGATATCCAAACGCTTGATGAGAGCAGCATAGCGCGCTTCATCTTTGCCTTTGACGTAATCCAACAAGCTACGACGCGCTGCCACCATCTTGAGAAGGCCACGACGCGAGTGATTGTCTTTCTTGTGCATTTTNNCCAGTGTCACCAACCTTGGTTGCATATTCTTTTACGAGAGCGACTTTGCGCTCAGCAGTCATAGTCATTGGTCTTCTCCGGACATCAAAGGTTGAACAGTCTTTTGGTTTTGAGAAAGCCTTGGGAAATTTCACCAATCGCAATTGGTTGGTTATCGCAGCGTATCAAAACCGCCGCCTCGCTTATGGGAGCATTTGCTCCGCGCAGCAGAACCGTTTGGCCCTGCCTCAGTTTGGCGGCATCAGTATCCAAAACGGCCAGTGCCGGGATGCCGTCCAGCACGGTCTCTAATGGAAGCAAGGCCCCTTTCAGGGCCTCGGTTGGGCCCCCTATAGCCATTTTCTCAAGCTTTTCCAGCGAAATCATTTGGGCCTCTTGCAAGCCACCAACTTTGAGGCGGCGCAAAGCCGAAACATGGGCGAGGCAGCCTAGCTTGCGCCCCATATCTCGTGCCAGAGAGCGAATATATGTGCCTTTTCTGCAGGTTATCTCAAATTCTGCATGGTTATCTGCGGCTTTAACCAGTTTCAGAGAATCCACATGAACTTCCCGTTCTTTCATCTCAACAACTTCACTTGCCCTGGCAAGATCATAGGCGCGTTCACCCGCTATCTTAATTGCAGAGTAAGCCGGCGGGGCCTGCATGATGGTTCCTGTGAATTGGGGCAAAATGGCTTCGATTTCTGCTTGGCTGGGGCGCTTGTCTGAACGCTCGGTGATTTCGCCTTCTAAATCATCGGTGTTGGTCTCGCCCCCCCATGCGGCGGTGAAGCGGTAAATCTTTGCGCCATCCATGGCCCATTGCACGGTTTTCGTGGCCTCACCAAATGCGATGGGAAGAAGGCCAGTGGCGAGTGGATCAAGGGTTCCGCCGTGGCCGGCTTTCTCAGCATTGAACATATTTCGCAGTTTGCCAACAGCCTGGGTGGACGTCATTCCATAAGGCTTATCAAAGGCGATCCAACCGTTGATTTTTTCGCGCTGCCTTTTCAAATCAAGGCTTCTTCAAATCCTGCTGCACTTCTGGCTTTTGCAGAAGCGCATCAATCTTTACGGCATAATCGAGCGCCGTATCAATGCGGAAGCGAATTTCGGGCATGTATTTCATGTCGAGCTTGGGTGCCAAAAGCCCGCGAATATATTTGCGGTTTTTGTTGAGCACATCGAGTGCTTGTTTTTCTTTGCCTATAATCAAGCTGCGCACAAAGGCCGTGGCGATTTTGAGATCGGGTGAAAGCTGCACCTCAGTGATGGTGGGTGCCAGTTTATCGACTTCCGGATCACCGGTTTCGCCACGTTGAATGACACTCGCCAAGGCATGGCGGATCAACTCTCCGGTGCGGAGCATACGTTGGGATGGGGCAGACGCGTGTGCCATAGACTACTCCAGTGTGCGCGCAACCTTCTCCACGCGGAAGCATTCGATCACATCACCAACGCGCATGTCTTCGTATTTCTCGAAGGCCATGCCACATTCTTGGCCAACTGGAACTTCTTTCACTTCGTCCTTGAAGCGCTTCAATGTGCTCAGCGTGCCTTCGTGGATAACCACGTTGTCGCGGATCAAACGCACCTTGTTGCCGCGTTGGACTGAACCTTCTGTCACCATACAACCAGCAACCTTGCCAACCTTGGTGATATTGAATACTTCCAAGATTTTCGCATTGCCGATGAAAGTTTCGCGCAATTCAGGCGTAAGTTTGCCAGCAATGGCGGCTTTAATATCATCAACCAGATCATAGATGATATTGTAATAACGAATCTCAATGCCTTGCTGTTGCGCCAAATCACGGGCCTGTACATTGGCACGCACGTTAAAGCCCAACACCACAGCGCCTGATGCACCGGCCAGAGAAATGTCGCTTTCGGTGACACCACCCACGGCATAGTGAACCACACGGGCCCTGATCTCCTCATTGCCGATTTTTTCCAGCGCTTGCACGATGGCTTCAGACGAACCTTGCACATCAGCCTTGACCAGAATTGGGAATTCCTTGCGGCCAGATTGGCCGATCTGGGTCATCATCTGTTCAAGTGACGAACGTGCCGATGATGTGCCGCGCTTTTCGCGCTTCTGGCGTTCACGGAATTCGGTGATCTCACGCGCGCGCGCTTCATCAGGCACCACGTCAAAACGGTCACCCGCTTCTGGCGCTGAATTGAGCCCAAGCACTTCGACCGGAAATGACGGCGGCGCCTCACTGACTGATTTGCCTTTATCATCTTGAAGGGCGCGAACACGGCCCCAAGCAGTACCTGCCACAAAGATATCGCCATGTTTCAACGTGCCGCGCTGAACCAGCACTGTGGCCACGGGGCCACGGCCCTTGTCCAATTGCGCTTCAACCACAAGACCTGATGCTTCACGGTTTGGATTAGCGCGCAAGTTGAGAACTTCAGCTTGCAGCAGAATCGTATCAAGCAGCTTGTCCAGGCCCGTGCCCTTGGTTGCGGAAACTTCCACATCAAGCGTGTCACCACCCATGCTTTCCACAACGATTTCATGTTGCAGCAAATCGGTGCGCACACGTGTGGGGTTTGCACCCTGCTTATCCATTTTATTGATGGCAATGATGATCGGAACACCCGCCGCTTTGGCGTGATTGATGCTTTCAACGGTTTGCGGCATCACGCCGTCATCTGCTGCCACAACGAGAATGGCAATGTCTGTGGCTTTGGCGCCGCGCGCGCGCATTGAGGTAAAGGCTTCATGGCCTGGTGTATCAATGAAGGTGACAAGGCCATTTGCAGTTTTCACCTGATAGGCACCAATATGTTGGGTGATGCCACCGGCCTCACCGGATACCACATTGGTTTTGCGAATGGCGTCAAGCAGCGAGGTTTTGCCGTGGTCAA
>PLXI01000273.1 GCA_003151375.1 Hyphomicrobiales bacterium | reverse complement strand
GCTCTTGTGGCAGAACCGTCACAGCACTGTTGATTTTGGGCAACAGTGCAGGGCATAAGCATGTCATGATCAAGCGGCCAGACATCAAATTGGCAAATCGTATCCGCGGCCTATCCGGTTGGGTGGCAATTGCACTTGTGATGTTGGGAACAGTGGTTGGTTTTTCCACCTTCCTGCTGCTGACTGGTTTGACACCGTTCAAGCCTTCTAGTGGCAGCATCCGCATATTGTTGTTGGTCAACGGATTGGTTGCAGTTGCCATGGTGGCCTTGATCTTGGGGCAGATCGTACATTTGTTCTGGGAACGCAGACAAGGCACAGCAGGTGCTGGCTTACACATCAGATTGGTTACACTGTTCAGTGTGGTGGCGCTGGTGCCAGCGCTTTTAGTGGCGGCCTTTGCCTCGGTAACATTGAACCGTGGTTTGGATACGCTGTTTTCTGTGCAAATTCGTTCCATTGTGGATACGGCAGCAACGGTGGCTGATGCCTATCTCACCAATGCCTCAGAGGCCACTAAGGTTGATCTTGCCAATATTGCTTCTGATTTGGTGCTGCAACCGCAAGTGCAAATGTTTAATCAAGACAGACCTGAGTTTTTACAGCGCGTGGCGCGCCATGCCGCTTTGCGCAATCTGTCGGCCATTTATGTGATCAATAATTCCAGCAAGCAAGTTGAGGTTAATATTACAGCGAATGACACAATAAAATTTATTCCGCCACCCGATGATGCCATCGCACAAGCCCAAAAAGGCGATGTGGTTTTGTTGCCTCCAGGGCGCGGTGGAAATTTAATCCGTGCCTTGATGAAGCTGCAAGGCTATCCTGACGAAGAACTCTATATTTATCGTTTGGTGTCACCTGACGTGGTTGAGCAGTTGACCAAAACCAGCGATGCTAAAGCCGATTATGATAGGCTGCAAAAGGACACCATCAACGTTCAGCTGACCTTTGGTTTGGTTTATGCATTGGTAGCGCTTATCTTCCTGCTTGCTGCTGTTTGGACAGGAATGTGGTTGCCGGATCGTTTGGTGCGGCCCATTGTGCGGTTGTTGAACGCTTCACGCGATGTGGCAGGCGGCAACTTTAACGCCAAGGTGCGTGTGATTGAAGGGCCCGGCGATTTGCAGCGGCTGTCAAACACATTCAACTTGATGACAGAACAGATTGCGCAAAGCCGTGATGCCTTGGTGCAAACCAATGAGCAATTGGATGAGCGTAGGCGCTTTACTGAGGCCATGCTCGAAGGGGTGAGCGCTGGCGTGGTTGGCTTGGGGGCGGATAACAAGATCACATTGCTTAACCGCGCCGCACTTTATCATTTAGGCCGCAGTGACACTGAATTGATGGGCCTGCCTTTGGCAGAAGTGATACCGGAATTTGCTGAGATTTATGAACAAGCCTTGTCGCGCCCGTCTGGTGCGGCAGATGGGCAAGTTGATATGATGGTCAGGGGCCATTCGCAAAGTTTCATCGTGCGCATAACCACAGAGCTTGATGCACTGGGGCAGGTGGGGCGCACTGATGGACGTTCCATGGGCCATGTGCTGACGTTTGATGACATTACTCAACTTGTGTCTGCGCAGCGTAATTCAGCTTGGTCTGATATTGCGCGGCGTATTGCCCATGAAATCAAAAACCCGCTCACGCCCATTCAGCTTTCTGCTGAACGCTTGAAGCGAAAATATTTGAAGGAGATCAAAACCGATAAGCATGTGTTTGAGCAGTGCACTGATACCATCATCAGACAAGTGGGTGATTTGGGGCGGATTGTGGATGAGTTTTCATCTTTTGCGCGCATGCCTTCAGCCGTGCCTGAAATGAACAATCTGAATGAAATGGTGCGCGAAGCCACGGTTTTACAACGCGTAACGTCTTCTGATATTGATATAGAATTTGCATTGGATAATGCGTTGAAGCCGTTCAAGTTTGATCGGCGCTTGCTGACGCAGGCAGTTACGAATCTGGTAAAGAACGCGCGGGAGGCAATTGAGTCGCGCGACGCCGGGAGTGCACGCGGGCACATTTTAATTGCCACAGGCCTTGTTAATGCTTCACCATTCATCCGTGTAACTGACAATGGAATTGGCTTGCCGCAAGAAAATCGCGGGCGGTTGGCTGAACCCTATATGACAACACGAGAAAAGGGCACCGGCCTTGGCTTGGCAATCGTCAAGCGAATTATGGAAGAGCATGGCGGCGTGTTGCGTCTGACGGATGCACCATCAGGCCATGGTGCGAGTGTGACACTTGAATTTGCCACTCTGCCGCAAGAGGTTTTGGAGAATGTTTAATGGCCGCTGATATTTTAATCGTTGATGATGAAGCAGACATCCGCGAATTAACCGCTGGCATCTTGCAAGACGAGGGTTTTGAAACCCGGTTGGCACATAATTCTGATGCGGCCTTGAGTGAGATTTCATTACGCAAACCATCATTGGTGGTGCTGGATATTTGGCTGCAAGGATCAAAGCTTGATGGGTTGGATTTGCTGCTGGAAATCCGCCAGCTGCATCCAACCTTACCGGTCATCATCATTTCTGGTCATGGCAACATTGAAACTGCTGTTGCAGCAATCAAACGTGGTGCGTATGAATATATTGAAAAGCCATTCAATTCTGATCGTTTGATTTTGGTGGTGAACCGGGCTTTGGAAACGTCCCGGCTGAAGCGCGAAAATGAAGATTTGAAGGGTCGCTCTGGGCTTGATGCGGATTTGCTGGGCCAAAGTGCGGCCATGCGCCAGTTGCGCCAAAGCTTGAAGAAAATCGCCCCCAGTAATAGCCGTGTGATGATTACCGGCCCCATGGGTTCTGGCAAGGAACTGACCGCGCGTTCGCTGCATAATGCGTCAAGCAGGAAAGAGCGCGCCTTTGTGGTGTTAGGCGCAGCTGCCATGGCGCCTGAGCGCATGGAGGAAGAACTATTTGGTGTTGAAGGCTCTACCCACGGGGCGCTGCGCATTGGCGCGTTGGAAGAAGCGCATGGCGGCACATTATTGATTGATGAAATTGCTGATATGCCCCTTGAAACCCAAGGCAAGGTGTTGCGCGTGTTGATTGATCAAACCTTCCAGCGTGTTGGCGGTGCTAAAAAGGTAAAGGTGGATGTGCGTATTCTCACCTCCACGGCTAGAGATCTACAAGGGCTTATTGCCGAGCAGAAATTCCGTGAGGATTTATATCACCGTTTGGGTGTTGTGCCTTTGCGTGTGCCGGCTTTGGCCGAGCGTCGTGAAGATATTCCGGAATTAGTTGAATTTTTTGCCAGGTCCTATGCCTCAGGAAGCAGCCAAGTTCCCCGGCGGTTTTGCGATGAGGCGATGATGGTTTTACAAACCCGCGACTGGCCGGGCAATGCGCGTGAACTTCGCAATGCTGTTGAGCGCGCGCTGATCCTCTCAGCGGGGGAGGCTGGCGAAGAGATTTCAGCGCAATATGTCTTGCCAGAAGCAGGTGCTAGCGGTTCGGTTCCAGGCTTTTCGCAAGAAAGCCTGTTGGCCTTGCCATTGCGTGAGGCGCGCGATCTGTTTGAACGCGATTACATTGCCGCACAATTGTCACGATTCGGCGGGAGGATATCGCGCACGGCCCAGTTCATTGGCATGGAGCGTTCTGCATTGCACCGCAAGATCAAGCTTCTGGCACTGGCAACGCGCGATACAGAAGATGATCTGGCCTGAGTGATTTGGTGTTGGAGGCAATTTCTGCTATAAACACGGTGCTTTGGACTGAACAATAAAAACAAAAAATGGATCTCGCATGGCGCAAGAAAAACAACAAAATCTGCAAGACACTTTTCTCAACCACCTTCGTAAAACCAAAATTCCAGTAACGGTATTTCTGGTCAATGGTGTGAAGCTGCAAGGCATCATCACGTGGTTTGATAATTTCTCGATGTTGCTAAGGCGCGATGGGGTTTCGCAACTGGTTTACAAACACGCGATTTCAACCATCATGCCAGGTTTGCCAATCAGCTTGTTTGACGACGAAAATCACGCTTCGTGAGTACATCAGGTTTTGATTTCAAGCGCGAGGGGCCAGAGGCCACGCGTGCTATCGTGCTGCATGTTGAGCGTAAAAACCAAAAAGCCACTTCAGCTTTTGATCGCAATGCGAGTTCCAAGCTGCAGGAGGCCATGGGCCTTGCCGATGCCATCGATTTGGAAATTGAGCTGGCGCTGATTGCGCCTTTGGTGGCACCGCGCCCAGCAACATATATTGGTTCTGGTAAGGTTGCGGAAATCGCCGCCAAGGTGAAGGAGACTGAAACCGAGTTAGTTGTGGTGAATGCCCAACTCAGCCCCATTCAGCAGCGTAATCTGGAAACGGCCTGGGGATGTAAGGTGCTTGACCGTACTGGTTTGATTTTGGAAATCTTTGGACGGCGCGCTTCTACGAAAGAAGGCTCATTGCAGGTGGAGTTGGCCCATTTGCAATATCAGAAATCACGCCTTGTGCGCTCATGGACGCATTTGGAGCGGCAACGCGGCGGCTTTGGCTTTTTGGGCGGCCCCGGTGAAAGTCAGTTGGAAGCTGATAGGCGCCTCATTGAAGAACGCATTAGCAAGATTAAGGGCGATCTTGAAACCGTGGTGAAAACCCGTGAACTGCACCGAAAGGGCCGCGAACGTGTGCCTTATCCAATCGTGTCTCTGGTTGGTTATACCAATGCAGGCAAAAGTACGCTGTTCAATAAGCTCACGAATGCCAATGTATTTGCGCATGATATGTTGTTTGCTACGCTTGATCCCACGATGCGCAATGTGGTGTTGCCGTCGGGCCGCACGATTATTTTATCCGATACAGTTGGATTCATCTCTGAGCTTCCTACCAGTTTAATTGCCGCCTTCCGTGCCACGCTGGAAGAAGTTCTCGCTGCCGATGTGATCTTGCATGTGCGCGATGTTGCGCATGAAGAAACAGAAGCGCAGGCAATTGATGTCTATCATGTTCTGACAGAGTTGGGTCTTTCTGATGAGAACCGCTCACACATCATCGAAGTGTGGAACAAGTCTGATTTGCTGGATGCCAATGGGCAAGCCGGAATGGCGGCAAAGTCTGACCGCCGCGCCGATGTGGCTTTGGTTTCATCGCTTACCGGGCAGGGGATTGATCACTTACTTGATTTGGTTGAATTGAAGCTTGCCAAAACCAGCACGCTCTATGAGATTACTTTGGGCGCAGCGGATGGTGCGGGTCTCGCATGGGCGCATAAACGTGGCGAAGTGATTGACCGACTTGTCTATGAAGATGGGCGCACAAAATTGACGTTACGGTTAGATCCAGAATCGGCAGGGCAAGCGGCGGCAAAATTTGGGAAGGCTATGAAGGAAAAGAAGTGATGGTGCGGCTGGCTGCATTCTTGCGTGCCGTGAATGTGGGCGGCACGTGCAAATTGCCGATGACTGAATTGAAAGCCATGTGTGAAAGCTTGGGTTTTGTAAATGTCAAAACCTTCATCGCTTCGGGAAATGTGGTTTTTGAAACCTCACTCAGCGCGGCTAAGGCCAAGGCGGCATTGGAAGCAGCTGTCGTAAAATATCTTGGCAAGCCGGTTGGATTGTTCGTGCGGGATAGAGTCTCGCTCGAAGCGATGATTGGCGACAATCCGTTTGCAAAGGCTGAAGGCAACAGGTTGATGGTGATATTGCTTCATGCATCGCCAAGCAAATCGATGATTGATGCGGCAAAGTTCAAAGTGGATGAGGAGATCGCCTTAGGGGATCATTGCCTTTATGTTCACTATCCATTGGGCATGGGCAAATCGAAACTTAAAATGCCCGGTGCAGAGCAGGGCACGGCGCGCAATATGAACACCCTGCGGGCAATGTTGGCGCTTCTCAATGGATGAGACATTGTTGTTTAAAAACGCCGATGCTTGGGCAGATTGGCTCAGAGAACATCATGCCAATGTTGCGGGCGTTTGGCTGCGTTTGGGTAAAAAAGGTTCGCTCGAAAAGGCTGTTATCTATGCTGAAGCCCTCGAGGTGGCGTTGTGTTTTGGCTGGATTGATGGTCAGAAAAAATCTTACAGTGAGCATCAGTTTTTACAGCGCTTCGGCCCACGGGGTGCCAAAAGTATTTGGTCTAAAATCAACCGAGAAAAGGCTTTGGCGCTTATCGAAAGTGGTAAAATGCAAACCGCAGGATTGGTGCAAATTGAACGAGCCAGAGCCGACGGGCGCTGGGATAAAGCTTATGCTGGTTCGCGCACGATAGAGGTTCCTGAAGATTTGCAGTTCGCACTTGATGCTGTTCCAAAGGCTTTAGCATTTTTCAAAACGCTCAACAGTCAAAACCGTTATGCCATTTTGTTTCGCATAGGCAATGTGAAGAAGGCCGAAACGCGGGCCAAGAAGATTCAGGGTTTTGTGGAGATGCTACGCAAAGGTGAAAAGATCCATCCTTAGCCATTGCGTTCTTGCACTTTGGCTTCGTTCCACAACGCATCCATTTCATCCAAGCTTGAATCTTTGGGCTCACGGCCCTGTTTGGCAAGCTCAGCTTCAATGAAACCAAAGCGGCGTTCAAATTTGGCATTGGTGCTACGCAGGGCGGCCTCGGGATCAATCTTCAAATGGCGCGCCAAGTTGGCGAGCACGAAGAGAATGTCACCCAGCTCCTCGGCTTGGCTTTCCGGCCGGGCGGATTTCAGTTCAGCAATTTCTTCCGCCAGTTTGTCATAAACAAAATCCACATGCGGCCAATCAAAGCCAACCTTGGCGGCTTTGGCAGTTAACTTGTTGGCTCGCGTGAGGCCAGGCTGCGCTTTTGGCACAGAGGCGAGTAGGCCTTGCTTAGGCTGGCCAGACCGCTCCTTGGCCTTATTGGCCTCCCAGAAGCCTTTCTGCACGCCAGCTAAGCG
>PLXI01000212.1 GCA_003151375.1 Hyphomicrobiales bacterium | reverse complement strand
AGCGCGTCTGAAATCCCACCATGGCAAAATCACCGATGCGCACAAACTGGTGTATCCCGGTCATGCCGCCAATCAGAGTGTGATCTCCCACGGTCACGTGACCGGCAAATTGCACCGAGTTGGCGATAACGTTGTGATCGCCAATGTGGCAATCATGAGCCACATGCACATAGGCCATGATCCAGTTGTCGTTGCCTAGAGAAGTGATACCACCATCCTGCACCGTGCCCAGATTTAAGGTGCAGCTTTCGCGTATGGTGTTGTTGTCGCCGATGACCAATTGCGTTGGCTCACCCTGATATTTTTTGTCTTGCGGAATCTCACCGATGGAACTGAATTGGAAAAAGCGGTTGTTTTTGCCGATAGTGGTATGCCCGTCAATGACGACATGCGGCCCCACCACCGACCCTGCACCGATCTCGACATGTTCGCCGATGATTGAATATGCGCCAACCGTTACATCTGTGTCCAACTTGGCGTTGGGATGAATGAGCGCAGTCGGATGGTGCATCATTTATCCCGCATCGTACACATGATTTCGGCTTCTGCCGCAACCTGATCGTCAACTCTGGCGACCGCTTTGAACTTCCATAATCCGCGTTTATTAAAAATGGGATTGACCGTCAGTATCAATTGATCTCCCGGCACGACCGGACGCTTGAAGCGCGCATTGTCGATGCCCACAAAGTAATACACCTTACTATCGTCGGCCTTACCGGCATCTCCGGTAAAGGAAAGAATAGCGGCAGCCTGTGCCATCGCTTCAATCACCAGCACGCCCGGCATCACCGGGTGATGCGGATAGTGTCCGGGAAAAAATGGCTCATTGATGGTGACATTCTTGATGCCGATGCAGGATTGCTCGCCATCCATTTCGATAATCTTGTCCACCAGCAAAAATGGAAAGCGATGCGGCAACAGTTGCATAATGCGGGCGATATCGATGGATTTTTTTTGGCTGGCGGCAACTTCAGTCATGGATACCTCAAATGAAAAGGGCGGAAGTGATTTCCGCCCTTTGTAACGATTGATTATCGTAAGGTCTAGAACCTCGTGCCCAGCGAGAAGCGCCAGTATTGCACAATATCGTTAGGAGCTTTGAGCAAGGGGTAAGACCAATCGAGGCGCAACGGACCGAATGGCGACTGCCATATAATGCCAGCACCCACTGAGGCGCGCAAGTAAGCTGCATCGTCGATGGAGCAAGTAGCACCGCCAGTACATGTACCAGATCCACCAGTAAGCGGATCCATGCCACCAGCGTTAAACACTGTACCGAAATCGGTGAACACAGCGCCAGAGATGCCAAGCGCTTCCGGCAGGCCCAGAGGGAAATTGGCTTCGATTGTGCCGATCGCATAGTCATCGCCGCCGATGGTTTGGAATGCCCCATTGTTACCCATTTGAACTGGGCCAACGCCTGCTGGCGCAAAGCCGCGGAATGAATCGCTACCTTTAAAGAAGCGGTCTTGAATGTTAATATTATTACCCAGCGATTGGATGTGGCCGCCTGTGCCTTCCAATTTGATCACAACTTGGTTGTCAAACAGCGGGATAAAGTAATAGGCTTTGCCTTCGGCCTTGGCATATTGGGCATCACCAAAACCACCTGCAATTTCTGCAGTCAGCGTCGCTCTGAAACCAGAAGTTGGCAATTGCGGATTGTCGAGATTGTCATAGGTATAGCCGCCGCCAATCGCATTTTTCCATGAGCTGCCCTGTTGGGCCAATACTGCTGGTGTGGCGACTGTTGGATCAACACCACCAATCCAACGATTAGACAGCAAATATTTCAGATTCACCGACTGATATTCATCCAACCTGAAGCCTGTACGCAGTGAACCGCCGTATTGGGTGGACGTGTAAGAAGAGCTGGTCTGGTTGTCTGTGTTATTGGCAAAAAGATCAAAGCCCGCCGACAACGGGGAGCCAAGGAAATATGGATCGGTGAATGAGTAGTTGATTGATTGACGAATAAAACTGGCGCTGGTGGCAATGTTCTGCGAGTAGCCACGGCCAAACATATTGCGCTCAGCATATTCAATGGTGCCAACAACGGTTTCAACTGAGGAATAACCAACTGAGAAGGTAAGCGAACCAGTGGATTTTTCAGAAACTTCAACAGTCAGGATCACCTTGTCAGGTGAAGAGCCGGGGCTTTCTTTAAAATCAATTTTGTCAAAATAGTTTAGGGCCGTCAAACGACGACGGGCGCGCTCAACCAAAGTGCGGTTGAATGCGTCACCTTCATAAAGCTGCAATTCGCGGCGGATCACTTCATCATAGGTGCGAGTGTTGCCGACAATATCGATGCGCTCAACATAAGCACGCGTACCTTCACTGATCACATAGGTGATGTTGATGGTTTTGCCGTCAGGGTTGCGATCAATCTTCGGATCAACTTTAGCAAAGGTGAAGCCCTGATTGGAGGCTTCAAGAGTTAGCGCTTCAACGGACTTATCAACCTTTGAACTATCAAACACATCGCCAACGCCTGTGCGCACTTTTCTCTTGAGTTCAGCACCATTGAGATTAGCCGAACCCACGTTCACTGCAACATCAGCAATAGTATAACGAGGACCCTCATCAACCGTTATGGTGATTTCAAAGCCTTTGCCGTTGGATTTTAATTTGGCAGTCGCAGTCGACACCTGCACATCCGCAAAACCATTCTTCAAATAGTAGCGGCGCACCAATTCCTTATCATATTCAAGCTTATCTGGATCATAGGTAGTATTGTTGCCAAAGGGGTTCCACCACGCCTTTTCCTTGGTCACCATTGCGCTACGCAAACGATCTCCGCTGATAGAGCGATTGCCGATGAAGCTGATTTCATCAATCTGGGTCTTGTCGTGTTCGCTGATCTTGAACGCAATGTTCACCCGGTTTTTATCCAAACGGATCAACTGCGGATCAACCGTTACGTTGTAATAACCCTTGGACAGATAGAGCGCCAAAATACGGCGCGTGTCTGATTGGACGCGCGCTTTGGTGTAAATCATGTTCTGGTGAACTTGCACTTCCTTTTCGAGCGTAGGATTGTCAATTTCCTCATTGCCCTCAAAATGCACCTGGTCAATCATCGGGTTTTCAACCAGGTGGATAACCACGTTGGAACCTTGGCGGTCAATCTTCACATCGGCAAAAAGCCCTGTCTGAAACAAAGCTTTGACTGAAGCGTCAATCTTTTCAGAACTCGGTTCTTCATTGGCGCGGAATTGGAGGTAAGACAGGATCGTCTCACGCTCAACACGCACGTTTCCTTCAATGATCACACCGGTAACGCCTGCTTGGGCAGCCGAAATTAGGCCAAAGCTGCCGCAGATTGGCAAGGTAAATGCAAAAAAGACAAGAAAAATGCCAATCAAGCCGAACTTTTTACGCATCAAAAAAACAACCCTAACTAAAAAACCGTCCTGATCACAATAGAGACTTGGCCGTGAGACCAGAATCCCACAGCTTTAGTCTGCTCTTGGGGTTTTAACTAAAACTGACACGAATGCAAATGAAACATCCAAGTGTTTTACTCAGCCCGAAGGTCCCCAATTTGCTGTTCTGGTTCAGACATTTAGCGTTACTTAATGGCCTAAAAGAGAGAACACATCTTTAGTTGAAACCACAACCATGAGAACCAGCAAGGCCGAGAGGCCTATGCGAAATCCCCACTCTTGCGTTTGCCGGCGCACTGGCCTGCCAAGCACGGCTTCAATAAAGTAGAAAAGCAAGTGCCCACCATCCAGTATTGGGATTGGGAAAAGGTTAACAAGACCTATGGAAACGCTAATAATACCGATAAAAAAGATGAAGTTCCAAGCCCCTGTCATGGCCGCTTCGCCCGCCACTTTGGCCACGCCGACCGGGCCATGCAGCTGATTGATGCTTTCTTGGCCTATCAGCATTTTTCCGACGACATGCAGTGTTGCGCTACAAATTGACCATGTGCTGCCAATGCCCCTGTCCAACGCTTCGAGTGGCGATGCATGGCGCATCGAGAATTTGGTGTCGCTGCTGATTCCCATTTGTGCGATACGCGCCTTGCCACCCACACCGTCATCAATCTCAACGATCTTTGGGGTGAATTGGAAATCCATAGCAGCCCCCGCGCGGTCTATGTGCAAGACCAAAGGCTCTGCGGCGTGCAGCATCATGATATCTTGTAAGTCTTGGAAAGTGGCAACCGATTTTCCGTCGATAGATGTGATGAGATCGCCAGCTTTAAGCCCGGCGGCTTCTGCGGCGCTCCCCTGTAACACGCTGCCCACACGTGGCTCAGTTACCGGAATGCCGAGAAAACCATAAGCGCTGGCAAATATGGCAATGGCTAGAATAAAGTTGGCCACTGGGCCTGCCACAACAATCAAGGCGCGTTTGTAGAGCGCAGCACCTGGCAAGGAGTCAGCTGAATGAACAATGCTTTGATCTGGCAGGCTGGCGGTATTGGCATCGCCTTCGAATTTAACATAACCACCCAGCGGTATGGCGCACAGCTTCCAGCGGGTACCCTTAGCATCCACAAAGCCCCACAACTCTGGTCCGAACCCAAGCGAGAAAGCATTTACCTTTACGCCACACCAGCGACCCACCAAGAAGTGGCCTATTTCGTGCACAAACACGATGATAATCAGCGCAACGAGATAAGCGATAGTGGCCACGCCACCAAATTGGATATAGGTTTGCATCACATCCCCGCGACTAAATTACCCCTAAATTGGGGTCAATCATTAGTGATTTCTTAACCACAAAGCATGCGGATTGCGTCAACAATCGGGCGATATGGTTACCAGAGCAAAAGACCAGCCGCAGCACTTCCCGCCACATGCACAAAACCAATCACAGCAGCAGCCAAAACCACAGCTAAAAGCCCATCAACTCGATCCAGCACACCGCCGTGGCCGGGAATGAAATTGCCGCTGTCTTTTCGGTTAAAGCGCCGCTTCATGGTACTTTCCATGATGTCACCGGCTTGTTCAACGCCGGTGAGGCAGACGGCCAATAGGGCAAGCACTTTGATATTCAGACCCAATTCATAGGCAAATAAGGAGGAAGCAACGCCTGCCCCTAGCATCGCGCCCAACAGCCCTGCCCAGGTTTTCTTTGGCGAAAGGCGCGGTGCTAGTTTTGGGCCACCAATCAAACGTCCAAAGAAATAGGCACTAATATCGGCCACCCAAACAATCATGAAACACCAGATAACAGCCAAGCGCCCCCAAGGCGCATCTTCACGCAATAATACAAAAGCAACAATAGGCAGGCCCACATAGAACACGCCAAGCAGACCCCAGATGGATCCCTGCCCCGCTCGCATCACCCATTGCAAAACACTGAGTAGCCAAATCATCAGGATTGCCGCACAGGCTGCGTCCAATCCTTGCGTCTCAGTAACAAAAACGCTGGCCATGCCGGATAGTGCCAAAAGTGCAAATGCGCGTTCATTGCCATCATGCACAATGTCGGCCCATTCATGCGCGATTAAAACCGCAAGAACCCCAATGAACATTTGAAACCAAATACCGCCTTGCCAAATACAATAAATTGCTATCGGCATGAGCACGATCGTCGAAAGGCTGCGCAGCGCCAAATCAGACCATTTGCTATTCACACTTAGCTGGCCATTATCATTCATGGCGTATCATTCATGCGCTTTGTACTTTTAAGCCACCAAAACGCCGGTCACGCGCGGCATATTCAGCCAGCGCTTTGGCCAACGCAGTGCTATCAAAATCCGGCCAGAAAATGGGTGTGAAATAGAACTCAGCATAAGCGCATTGCCACAGCATGAAGTTGGAGACGCGTTGTTCGCCACCTGTGCGGATCAGCAAATCCACTGGCGGAATGCCCGCCGTGTCCAAAGCATTTTCAAAATGATCTGTGGTGATGTCAGCTGCGTTCATTTTTCCTGCAGCAACCAACTCGGCCAAAGCTTTGGCAGCTTGTGCAAGCTCTTGTCGTGCACCGTAATTGAAGGCAACAATCAATTTGAGTTTGGTGTTGTCTGCGGTTAGGCGTTCAGCATATTTAAGTTGCTTGATGATCTTGTCATCGAGATCAACCCGTGAACCAATGATTTTGATATGAACGCCAGCGGCATGAAGTTCGGCCACATCTTGCTTGATAAAGCGGTTCAGCAAATCAAACAGAAACATAACCTCGCGTTTAGGACGCTGCCAATTCTCGGTTGAGAATGCATAGACTGATAGAACCTCAATGCCTTGATCTGAAGCGGCACGGACTGAACGGCGCAGCGCGTCTATGCCTGCCTTATGGCCAGCAGAACGTGGAAGTCCACGTGCCTCCGCCCAACGGCCATTGCCATCCATGATAATAGCAACATGGCGAGGACTGACGAATGGTTGGTGGGCGGCCATTAACTTCTCAAACCTGCATGATCTCGGCTTCTTTGTGTTTTAGTGCGGCGTCGATGTCTTTAATTGTGCCGTCGGTCATTTTTTGGACTTCTTCGGATTTACCCTTGGCTTCATCCTCACTCATCACTGAGGCTTTTTCGAGGGTCTTGATTTGGTCCATACCATCTCTGCGCACATTGCGCACGGCCACACGGGCTTTCTCGGCGTAAGTATGTGCAACCTTTACCAGTTCCTTACGGCGGTCTTGGGTTAAATCCGGCATGCGCAAACGGATGACGCTGCCTTCGGTTTGCGGGTTAAGGCCCAAGTTGGATTGCTGAATAGCTTTTTCAACGGCGATCACAAGCCCACGGTCCCAAACACTGATCTGCAACATGCGTGGTTCAGGCACGGTGATAGAGCCCACAGCCACAATTGGCGTTTTGGCCCCATAGGCATCCACCATAATGGGATCAAGCAATGCGGCGGAAGCACGACCCGTACGAAGGCCGCCAAAATCATGCTTGAGCGCGTCAATAGCGCCAGTCATTCGGCGCTTTAGATCTGCAGCGTTAAAAGGTGCGGGTGCAGCCATGTTTATTCCTTTACAACTGTGGTGAACAGGCCTTGGCCAGCATAGACCGTAGCCACATTGCCTGCATCACGGATCGAGAAGACTACTACTGGAATGTTATTGTCCCGCGCAAGGGCGATTGCCGCCGGATCCATAATATGAAGGTCTTTTTGCAAAACCTCATTGAAAGTTATCTGCTCAAAGCGCTTTGCTGATATGTCGGTCTTCGGATCAGCCGAATAAACGCCGTCAACCGATGTACCTTTGAACAGTGCGTCACATTCCAACTCAGCGGCGCGAAGGGCAGCACCTGTATCAGTTGTGAAAAACGGCAAGCCCGTGCCCGCTGCGCAAATTACAACGCGGCCATGCTGCAAATGGTAGATGCCTTGGCGTGCCGAATAAGTTTCGCACACAGTGGGCATGGCAATGGCTGACATCATGCGTGCTTCAATACCTTTGGATTGCAGAACGCCTTGCATGGCCAGCGCGTTCATCACGGTGGCCATGATGCCCATGTGATCAGCGGATACACGGTCCATGCCTTTGGCTACGCCAGCTAGGCCACGGAATATGTTGCCGCCACCAATGACCAGCGCCACTTCTGCACCAGAATTCTTGATCGACAGGATCTCATCGGCCACCCGCCCCACGGTGGCGAGATCAATCCCATAGCCCTGGGTGCCCATCAAAACCTCGCCTGAGATTTTAAGTAACACGCGCTTATATTTGAATTTGCTCATGAAGTTCTGCTCGAGGCGAAGGGCCTCTACCCTTTGTGATGACCGATTTTAGAAAGCCCGGCGCGATTCGCCATAGGCCAGCTGTGATTCATGCTTTTAACAGAAGTTTAAGCGGCGCGCCTTAGGCATTTGTTCCAAACTCTTGAGGTGAAATCGATGCTGGGAGAAATTCTCTGGGTCAATGGGCGCAACACCCGGCTCAAATATTGGCTGATCGCGCTGGCCCAATGGGTCGTTTTCATTTTTATCTATGGCAATGCCCTAATGAAATTTTCGGCCAATGACACCAAAGGTGCTGTTGATAGCATGCTCAATGTGGGCGGCATTTCTGCAGTCGTCGCGATAGTCAGCGGCTGGGCAGGCTTGTGCAATGCGATCCGCCGCTACCATGATCGCAACAAGTCAGGTTGGTGGCTGTTGATCGGCTTCATTCCGTTTGTCTCACTGTGGCAACTGATTGAACTTGGATTTTTGGCGGGAACACCGGGCTACAATACATATGATTCCACGCCGACTTCTAGTGGTTCAGATGATTCTAAAATCGATGAAATGCCCAACCACTCTGGCAGTTTGGCAAAGGTTGATGACGATTATATCGCTGAATATGCCCGACGATATGCTGCTGAACAGACCGCCAAAGCAACATCGGGCCCTGCCGTTGCGACGCAGGCTTCTTTCGGCAAGCGGCGTTAATGCTGCAACGCACTCAGCCGAGCCGAGCCGAAACTTACTCCCCCAATAACCCACTTACCGCGCGAAATCCTTGTTGAATGATAAGTGTTGTNNCGTTGTCTCTTGCCAGCAGCAACAATCAAAATTAGTTTGGCCGCGCTGGGGCTACTTGGGGAGGACAACATGCAGCGTATAGACAAAAATTATATTATGATTGGTTTGGTTTGGGTCTTGGTTGGAATGGTTTTTGGCATATGGCTTGGGGCAAGCAATCATATGAATTTCGCCAATTCTCACGCCCATATAAACTTGCTTGGATTTGTGGTCTCAAGCCTGTTTGGTATTTTCTATTGGGCCTACCCCAATATGGCAAAGTCCAAATTGGCAATGTGGCAGTTCATTATTTATGAAGTGGGTGTGGCCATTTTGGTCATTGGTAAAGTGATGATCGACAACAATGGCGTATCGAACCCATTTCTGGTGGCTGGATCGCTGATCACCATTATTGGCACCGCCATGATGCTTTATCTGTTTGCATCGGCGGCTTAGTAATTAGGCGTTCATCACACCAGAGCCTCGCGTAATGGCGGCAACGCCAGTGCGCGAGACTTCAAGTAAGCCCAGTGGCATCATCAAAGCGATGAACTGGTCAATCTTGTCGGGCTTGCCGGTGAGCTCAAACACAAAGCTTTCGGTTGAGGCATCCACCACACGGGCGCGGAACGCATCGCCCAAGCGCAAGGCTTCAATGCGCTTGTCGCCTTCACTTTTCACTTTCACTAAAGCCAATTCCCGCGCCAAGAAGTTTCCTTCCGCCGTGAGATCGGCCACCGAATGAACCAGCACCATACGGTCAAGCTGGGCCTTGATTTGGGTGATGACCGCAGCCGTGCCTGTGGTGACGATGGTGAAGCGCGAGACATGTTTTTGATGTTCGGTTTCAGACACAGTGAGTGAGTCAATGTTATAGCCGCGACCCGCGAACAACCCAATGATACGCGCTAATACGCCCGGCTGGTTTTCAGCGATGACGGCCAGCGTGTGGGTTACGATTTCCTGTTTCTTCGTGTCGATGAAATAGGCAGAGCCAGTAGCCTGTTGATGTGCGTTCATAATTGCATCTTTCTAAACCAGTTGTTTGCCTTTTGCATCGATAGCCGTGCCCACTTCTTCGTCGGAAATATCAGCGCCCAACAGCATTTCATTATGCGCCTTGCCGGAAGGGATCATGGGGAAGCAGTTGGCGAGATTCGCCACTTCGCAATCAAACAGAACTGGGCCCGGCGTGTTGATCATCTCCATGATAGCACCATCCAAATTCGCTGGCTTGGAACAACGAATGCCCTTGCCGCCGAAAGCTTCTGCCAGCTTCACAAAATCCGGTAATGAATCCGAATAAGATTCACTCAAACGGTTGCCATGCAACAACTGTTGCCATTGGCGCACCATGCCCATGTAATGATTATTCAGAATAAAAATCTTCACCGGCAGCCTGTATTGAATGGCGCAGGAGAATTCCTGCATGGTCATTTGCACAGAGGCATCGCCGGCAATGTCTATGACCAGCGATTTCGGGTGCGCGGCTTGCACACCCACTGCAGCAGGAAGGCCGTAACCCATCGTGCCTAAACCACCAGATGTCATCCAGCGATGCGGTTCTTCAAAATGATAAAATTGTGCCGCCCACATTTGATGCTGGCCCACTTCGGTGGTGA
>PLXI01000257.1 GCA_003151375.1 Hyphomicrobiales bacterium | reverse complement strand
TTGCCGCTCATTTCCGCCTCCGCATTGGGTCTTTCCAATTAAGCCAATTATACGTGTCTGGCAAGTAAGATTGCACAATCTCAATGAGTTACAGGCGGTTTTGAATCAATACCGCGCCACAATCGCACCCCAGGTGAAACCACCACCCATGGCTTCCATTAAAACCAGATCGCCACGCTTAATTTTTCCCTCGGCCAGCCCAACATCGAAGGCCAGAGGAATCGAGGCAGCAGAAGTGTTGCCATGCTTGTCCACTGTAATCACAAAGCGCTCGGGCGAAACACCCAGCTTCTTGGCAGTGGCATCAAGAATGCGCTTATTTGCCTGATGCGGCACGAAACAATTAATGTCTGCGACTTTCACGCCAGCAGCAACGGCCACTTGTTCGACAATCTCGGCCATATTAACAACTGCATGTTTGAAAACCTCGCGGCCTTCCATGCGCAGCAAACCCACAGTTTTGGTGGTTGACGGGCCGCCATCAACATAGAGCTTGTCGCGGTATCTTCCGTCTGAGCGCAGCTTTGAGGCCAGAATGCCCCTGCCGGCTTCGCCCTGTTCTGCCCTGAGCACAAATGCGCCAGCGCCATCGCCGAACAAAACGCATGTGCCGCGGTCTGCCCAATCCAAAATGCGTGAAAAAGTTTCTGAGCCAATCACCAAGGCATTTTTTGCTTGGCCAGTTTTCAACATGGCATCCGCCGTGGCAAGGGCAAAAATAAAGCCGGAGCAAACTGCTTGCACATCAAACGCCGCACCTTGGGTTATGCCCAATGCCTCTTGCACCTCGGTTGCTGTGGCTGGAAATGTATGGTCTGGCGTTGATGTTGCCAGAATTATAAGATCAATTTCGCTTGCATCCATTTTTGCATGGGCAAGTGCGCGTTTGCAGGCTTCCACCGCAAGGCTTTTTGTTGTCTCATCATCGGCAGCAATATGGCGCGCTTTGATACCAGTACGCTCGGTGATCCACGCATCTGATGTATCTACCAACTTGGCTAAATCATCGTTGGTCATGATGCGGCGCGGCAGGCAAGAGCCGACACCTGCTATAATCGTTTGGATCATGCCGCAGTTTCTCCGTGATGATCACCTAGCGGCAACATCCCGTGCACTTCGGCCACATCCATTGCAATGCGTTGCGTGAGACCATTGCGAACCATATCAATGGCCACTTCAATAGCTCTGGCAAAGCCCAAAGCATCAGTGCTGCCGTGGCTTTTTACCACCACACCATTGAGCCCTAAAAATACTCCGCCATTATGTTTGCGCGGGTCGAGCCTATCGCGCAGTTTTGTAAACGCACCACTTGCTAACAGTGCACCTAGCTTTGAAACCATTGTTGACATCACAGCCTGACGCATGAATGTGTTGATCATACGCGCTGTGCCTTCAGCAGTTTTAATCGCAACATTGCCGGTGAAGCCTTCAGTCACCACCACATCAACTTTGCCCTTGCCAATATCATCACCTTCAACAAAACCTTCATAACGCAATGGCAGTTTCATTTCGCGCAAGAGGCGACCCGCTTCTTTCACACTATCGTTGCCTTTAACTTCTTCAGTGCCGATGTTCAGCAGACCCACAGTCGGGTGTTCTTTGCCGAACAGACAAGACGACATTGCCTCACCCATAATAGCAAATTCCACCAATTGACGCGCATCAGCGCCAACTGTTGCGCCCACATCGAGCACGATGGTTTCACCAGTCAAAGTTGGCCAGATAGCTGCGATGGCAGGGCGTTCAATGCCGGGCAACGTGCGCAACACAAACCGCGACATAGCCATGAGTGCGCCAGTGTTGCCAGCTGAGACAACGGCCTTAGCCTCAGCTTTTCTCACTGCATCAATGGCCAACCACATGCCACTTCTATTGCGACCACGGCGCAACGCCTGACTTGGCTTTTCATCCATCGCCACCGTGACTTCAGCATTGTGTACTTCAACTCTGCCTTGCAGATATTTGGCCTTAGCCACAGGGACGGCCATGGCGCCCGCATCACCAAACAGCATGAAGCGTGCATCTGGATGACGCTGGGCAGCCAAATCCACTCCCGCAATTGTGACGACTGGACCATGATCACCGCCCATGACGTCGATAGCTATGATAAGCTCTGTGTTCAAAAACTTTGATTCCAATAACCCGATTGGGAAGATAGTGGCTTCAAGGGCCGAAACAACCTAATTATTTGCCTCTTCGCCAAAGCTTTCGCCCGGCCTACGGGGGTAAGGGTCAAGCTCCAAACTCAGTGTTTCAGCAACGATTTCACCTAAATCGATTTCTCCATTGGTGATGGGATCGGCGTCATCTTCTATGTTGTCGTCAATTTTGTTCGCGGGAAGAAAATATCGTTCAACTTCAAATTTATTTTGAGTTGTAAATACTTCCAGTGACACAACTGACATTTGCTCAACTTCAGCTTCAACTGTTCCAGTAACTTTAATTCCCCCACCGCGCCATGGCACGAGCAATAGGCGGGCCGAAAGCTTGCGCAGCGCGTGAATAGAGAACCGCTTGGCCAATTTTTCACATTCAGCTGGGTCAGCCTGAAAATGCTCATGCGAACCTTTGCGCGGCACACGGTCTACCAATAGAGGCCGTGAAAACTCCGGCGTGAAGGATTTGGCGCTCATGTGAACAGCGGCCTTCCCTCAACAATATCATCGAGCGACTGTGCAGCAAGTTTGCCACGCGCTGCAAGCGCATAGCGTGCCAAGGCATCTGATGGAGCCTTGCCTGCATAGACATTGCGGGCAATAGCATCGCTCATGGCGGTTAAATCCTGCGCTGCCTCATAGGCAACATAACGCCCCTGAAATGCCTCTGCCATGCGGCGCACTTTCTTTGAGACGCTCAAGTCCCCTGCTCCCAACTCTCTTATGTTGTCGTCCATATCAACGCAAAACTGATTGACCAATTGTTGGCGCAATTTATCTCGCTCTCCATGCAAGCGTATGACCACCAAGGCCAGATGCATCACCAAAATGTCAAAACGGCCATCGATGGTATCAGACACCTGCATGTCACGGTAAAATTGAGGTTGCCGCGCGGCTGCCACAATCGCCCCATAGAGCGTTTTTGCCTCATCGGCTTTCCTGCTAAACAGCAAATTGAAGATCATTTCCTTGCCTCCACGGGTAAGTCGGGGCAAAATACGTATTTTAAATCAGGTGTATGCATGGCTCTCAAGACTAAATGGAATTTTTCAGCCCCTACTTGGCTTTTCGTGGCGCTGATTGCAAGCGGCCTAACTGCCTGTACGCCTGAAATTGACCGTCGTGGCTATATCCCTAAGCCCGGGGCATTCAACCAATTGCACACGGGCATGGCGAAAACCGAAGTTGAGGGTTTGCTCGGCTCACCCACAACAACAGCTTCGATTAATTTCGCGGGCGATAGCTATTATTACATTTCATCAACGATGCAACAGACCGCGTTTTTCAAACCTGTGGAAACTGACCGGCTGATCATCGCTGTTAGGTTTGATCGGCAAGACCGGCTGGACGGGGTTGCACAATATGGTTTGAAAGATGGCCGTATCATTGACATCAACACCAATAAGACTCCAGTTGTCGGTTCGGAATTCTCACTGTTGAAAGAGTTGTTCGTCGGCGCGGGCCAAACACCTGATCGACTTTTGAATACCGCGAAGCATTAGAAGACGGCATGAGCCAAATTGCCATTCAAGAAGCACCTGATGGCAAGGAAGTGGATTAGATGGGACCGTTGAGCGAAGCGCAGTGCCGAGGATGACTTCGGTGCAAACATGGCGTGCCATAGTGCTGGTTCTTGGTGCGGTATTTCTGTTCGCCTGCCAAGACACGATTGGCAAATATCTCTTTGCCAGCCATTCGGTGCCCTTTGTTCAAGCCGTTCGTTATGGCGTGAATTTGTTGCTCATTTTGGCTATTTTCACGCCGCNNGCCGCAGATGGGTTTGGGATTCATGCGCACCAATCGGCCTGTCTTAGCAATTGCGCGTGGGCTTGCGTTGGCGCTTGGTTCACTCACCGGAGGACTGGCCTTGCGTGTTATGCCAATGGCTGAGACCAATAGTATTCTTTATCTCAATCCACTCTTCGTGTTGTTTCTGGCTCAACCGTTGTTGGGTGAGAAGGTGAAATGGTATGGCTGGGTGGCAACAGCTATTGGCTTTGCAGGGTTGTTGTTTATCGTAAGACCAGGCAGCAATTTATCAACTATTGGCATTTTTTATTCATTTTTATGCCTGATCACGGCGGCGATTTATCCGTTGTTGTCACGCCTGCTCTCACGCAGCGAAAGCACCCAAACTCTGATGTTCTATGTGGCAATCACCGGCACAGTTTATTATTTTGTGCAACTGCCATGGACGACGCCCTCAAGCTTACCCACTTGGTTTGATTTGGCAATGATGGGGGCGCTTGGCGTGGTTTCATTCTGTGGCCACAGCCTTTTCACGCTTGCCTATGCCCGCGCGCCCGTCACCTTACTTGCCCCTTTTACCTATGTCCATATCGCTTGGGCGACACTGTTGGGCTGGTTGGTGTTCAACCAAATCCCAGATGGAACCACTTTTGTCGGCATAGTACTTATTGCTGTGGCAGGTGTTGGCAATGCGGTGATGAATCACCGCACAGAAAAAGCGACTCGACAGGTAATGATGACAACATAAAATCTATAATAAAAAAAAGCCGGAACATTGCTGTTCCGGCTTTTACATTCAAATTGATGTCGATCAATGCCCAGCCAACACAGCCAGCAACAATAGCGCAATTATGTTGGTAATCTTAATCATCGGGTTTACGGCTGGGCCTGCAGTGTCTTTGTAGGGATCACCCACGGTGTCGCCAGTCACGGAAGCTTTGTGGGCTTCTGAGCCTTTCATATGCTTCACACCGTGAGAATCCACAAAACCATCTTCAAATGATTTCTTGGCATTGTCC
>PLXI01000281.1 GCA_003151375.1 Hyphomicrobiales bacterium | reverse complement strand
AAGCCAGAATGTTGCGGTAATGCTCTGGCGTATGAGCGTGCAGAATTTGTGCTTCGGTTCCCAGCGGTGCTTCACGGTGGATCAGCGCCTTAAAATGCGGCGATGCAATCACCTGATGCACGACGCGAATGCGGTCTATGCGCTCTGGGTGGCCAGCAGGCGTTTCATGGGCCAATGATGCAGGATGTGTGAAAACGAGAGTTGCCATGGGAAGGGAGGTAGCGGAAATTGGGGGGCGAGGGTAGGGGCTAAGCTCGCTTGGCTACGGCGGGTGAAAAATTATCTGGATCAGAAGGCGGCCCGACTATTTGATAGTGGCTAAAATCCATAGTGAAAGCAGCTAAACCATTTGAAATATTTTGCAGAGATAATCCGTAGCCAAACATGTTTGCCAACGAAACAAGGGCGTCAATGGCGCACATTTTGTTACGATCAGTTGTACCTAAGACTTTGCCACGACGCGAATTCAAACTTTCGATCACAACTCCAAGGTAAGGTTCCGGCATCGTAATTTTAACTTTCATAATGGGTTCAAGTAATACTGGACTTGCGTCGTCAATCATTTGTCTTATTGCTGTCCGTGCTGCTACTTCGAATGCGAGTTGCGACGAGTCAACTTCATGATATGCCCCATCTAGCCAAGTCACATTTAAGTCGACGATTGGAAACCCTATAATTGGTCCGCTGCTCAAAACAGAATAGATGCCCTTGGCTACTGCTGGTAGGAATTTGATCAAGTCAGAATTGTTGATTGCTTCGGAATTTAAAGTGTTGCCTGCGCCTCTTGCGGCGGGTTCGATTGCAAGAACTACGCGTGCATATTCTGCTTGTCCTGCGACTGACTTCTTAAATGTATAGTCGGTGTGCACCCCGCGCGTGATTGTTTCTCGATATGAGACTTGTGGCGCACCGATTTTAAATACCAATCCGTGGCTTTGAAGGCTCTTAATGATGCTATCGAGATGAATTTCACTTTTGCCGCCAATGAGGGTCTCGTCGCTTTCGCTTTCGGTCGTAAAAACCAGTTGTGAATCGTTCCGAGCAAGACCAACCAAAGAAGCCTCAAGCTTAATGCGGTTCACTTCAGATGAAGTTGTGAGTTTAATCTCAATCAATGGAAATTGGTTTGATTCAATCATTGAGATCGCGCTTTCCTAGCATGTCGGTTGCCAGACACTCTAAGATTGATGGGAAAAAGAGTCTATGTTTACGGGAGCTATTTTCCATACAAGGAGCTACGACCTAATTCCGTCCGCCGGGTTAATCCGCTATAGCCGCGTCATGGAATTCCAACTCTCCGCATCCTCCATCGGTGAGCCCTCATCCGGCTACCTTCCCCCATTCGGGAAAGGGCGAAGGGGGGTTGTCTTATGAGTGATGTTCAAACAGCAGCGGAATTCTTGCGCGGTTGCGGCAAAGCGCGGAGCGTTAATTTGTCGAAGAAAAACCAAAATTGCTACAACCAAAAATACAATCTAAGCTCGCACTTCTGATTCAACTCGGGATACCAACCATGCGTAAATCCTTTACCATTGCGGCCATTTTCACTCTTCTCATCGCCGCCGCGTGGTTCCTATCCGACAGCCTTTATTTCTCACCTTATGATGCGCAGAAATTTGGCATTTCCTTCACGCAGCTTTCAGGTGTGTTGGCGATTGCCTTGATGGCTTTTTCAACCTTGCTGGCGGTGCGCCCGATTTGGATGGAAAACTGGTTCATGGGCCTGGATAAAATGTACCGCCTGCACAAATGGATGGCGATTGTTGCGATGGTGATTGGTGTGGCGCATTGGTTGACGGCGCAAAGCCCCAATGGCCATCACGGGCCGCAGGGCGCTGCCGCAGCTGATACCGCGGCCGCAGCATCGCAAAGCTTGCTCAGTAGCTTGGAAGGCCCCGCCCGTGGGGTGGCGCAGCCTGCGCTTTGGATTTTATTGGCGTTAGTGGCCATCGCCCTTATCAAGAAAATTCCGTATCATATTTTCGCGCTCACCCACCGGCTGGTGCCGCTCGTGTTTTTAGTGCTGGTGTTCCATTCCGTTGTGTTGATGCGCAGCAGCTATTGGGCGCAACCCATCGGTATTTTGATGGCTCCGATTTATGTGATCGGAACCGTTGCGGCGTTGATTGCGCTGTTTCGTATGATCGGGGCGGGGCGCAAGGTTGAAGGCACTGTCACTTCCAAACGGCATTTTGCCGATGTGCGCACTTTGCTGGTTGAGATGGAAATGGACAAAGCTTGGAAGGGCCATAAACCCGGCCAGTTTGTGTTCGTTCGGGAGCGGCGAATGTGGGGTGCTCACCCTTTCACGATTGCCTCGGCATGGACGGGCAAAAGCCAACGCATATCATTCATCGTCAAGGAACTTGGCGATGCAACTAAAGACCTCGCGAGCAGGCTTCCGATTGGGGCCAAACTGATTGTTGAAGGCCCCTATGGGCGGTTTAATTTCGACGATAACAAATCGAGGCAGATCTGGATTTCAGGAGGCATTGGCATCACGCCCTTTGTGGCACGTATGGAACAGCTGATTGAAAAGCCGGAAGGCAAACCCATTGATCTGTTTCATTCAGATCCAGTTCAAGCGACTGATGCCCATGACATGATGCGACGTGATACGACGCGCAGCGGGGTTAATTTGCACTTGATGATCACGCCAGTTCATGGCCGATTGACTGGTGAGAAAATTCGCAAAGAAGTTCCAGATTGGAAATCGGCCAGTGTTTGGTTCTGTGGCCCATCGCGATTTGCGGCAGTGCTGAAACTTGATTTGATGCGCCATGGGCTGAAGAGCCAAGACTTTCATCACGAATTGTTTGAGATGCGGTGATCAGCTATAGGCTGCGGCCATGACTGATATAGATAAGGCAGCAGAAATCATACGAAGCGGCAACCTCGTCGCCTTCCCAACCGAGACCGTTTACGGCCTTGGGGCTGATGCGACCAATGATCTGGCTGTTGCCAAGATTTACGCTGCCAAGGGTAGGCCCTCTTTTAACCCGCTCATTGCCCACGTTGAGAATGTGGAACAGGCATTTGATCTTGCAGTATTTTCTGCTGATGCTCTGACTTTGGCTGCACAATTTTGGCCGGCGCCGCTGACACTTGTGTTGCCGCGCAAAGAAGGTTGCAAGGTTTCGCTGTTGGCTTCGGCGGGTTTGCCTTCGATTGCGTTGCGTGTGCCGCGCCATCCGCTGGCGCTGGAGCTCATACGCGCGGTGGGGCGGCCGGTGGTTGCGCCTTCGGCCAATGCCTCTGGTCGAATTAGCCCGACAACGGCCCAGCATGTGCGCGACGGCTTGGGCGCAAAAGTCGATTTAATTTTGGATGGGGGGCCAAGTGAGGTGGGCCTTGAATCCACTATTGTGAGTTTTTTGGATGAGACCCCGCGTTTGCTGCGCGCAGGTGGGCTTTCGCGCGAGGCGATTGAACAGGCATTGGGGCGTAAGCTCGAAGGTGCAAGTGCTGGCCCAATTCATGCGCCGGGCCAGCTTGAAAGCCATTATGCGCCCTC
>PLXI01000075.1 GCA_003151375.1 Hyphomicrobiales bacterium | reverse complement strand
TCGGCTGTTTCACGCCGCGATGGCCAGCGGTACCGTGTAACGGTCGCCGCTTTGCGCGGCGAAATCATCAGCGCTGTGCGCGGCTAAAAGCTATTCGACAGGGCTTTTATTGCAGTGCATTATAGCTTATAGCCCAGCTATAATTCACCTGCATATGAGGCCGTCATGTCGCTTGATCCAGTGTCGCTCAATTCGTTCAAATCCCGCAAAACACTGAAGGTTGGTAAAAAGACCTATACTTATTACAGCCTTAAGGCGGCGGAAAAGAACGGGCTGAAGGGCATTTCCAAATTGCCGTTCTCGATGAAGGTTCTGCTGGAAAATCTGTTACGTTTTGAAGATGGCCGCAGTGTCACAAAGCACGACATTGAAGGCTTTGTTACGTGGCTGGCGAACAACGGCAGGGGTGACACTGAAGTGGGCTTTCGACCCGCGCGCGTGCTGATGCAGGATTNNATTTGGCCGCGATGCGCGACGGCATGAAAACACTTAAGGGCAGCGCTGATAAAATCAATCCTCTGGTGCCGGTTGATCTGGTGATCGACCATTCGGTGGTGGTGGATTATTTTGGCAATAACAAAGCATTAGCCGCGAATGTTAAGCGTGAATATGAACAGAATATGGAGCGTTATAAGTTCCTGAAATGGGGACAGAGCGCGTTTGAGAATTTCCGCGTTGTGCCGCCCGGCACAGGCATCTGCCATCAGGTAAATTTGGAATATCTGTCACAGACGGTTTGGACCAAGCAAGAAGGCAAAACCACGCTGGCTTATCCCGACACTTTGGTGGGCACTGACTCGCACACTACGATGGTCAATGGACTTGGCGTTCTGGGTTGGGGTGTGGGCGGCATTGAGGCGGAAGCAGCGATGTTGGGCCAACCGCAATCCATGTTGTTGCCTGAAGTTATCGGCTTCAAGATGACGGGCAAGTTGCGTGAGGGTGTTACAGCCACGGATCTAGTGCTGCTGGTCACGCAAATGCTGCGCAAAAAAGGCGTGGTGAACAAGTTTGTTGAATTCTTCGGCGAGGGCCTAAAACATCTGACCTTGGCTGACCGTGCCACCATCGCCAATATGGCACCGGAATATGGCGCAACTTGCGGCTTCTTCCCAGTTGATGGGGTGACGATTGACTATCTTGAATTCTCTGGCCGCGCCAAAGATCGCATTGCGTTGGTTGAAAAATATTGCAAGACGCAGGGCATGTTTGGCTCCACTAAAGCTGAGCCGACGTTTACAGATACACTCCAGCTTGATCTTTCCAGTGTTGTGTCAGCAATGGCAGGGCCAAACCGCCCCGAAAAGTTTGCACCATTAGACACCATCAAATCTGGCTTCTTGGCTGCACTCGATGCACCCAAGGAAAAGGCCGGTTTCAACAAACCGGGTGAAGCCAAACGCCGCGTGAAAGTTGAAGGCAAGAACTTTGATATTGGGCATGGCGACGTTGTGATCGCTGCAATTACATCCTGCACCAATACTTCAAATCCAACAGTATTAATCGGCGCTGGCCTATTGGCCAAGAAAGCCGCTGCACTGGGCTTGCGATCTAAGCCCTGGGTGAAGACTTCTTTCGCCCCCGGCTCACAAGTGGTGAGTGAATATATGAACAAGAGCGGCTTGCAGAAAGAGTTGGATAAGCTTGGCTTCTATCTCGTAGGTTATGGATGCACCACTTGCATCGGCAATTCCGGCCCGCTGGATCCGGCGATTTCCAAAACGATAAATGATTCAGGCATAATTGGTTCTGCTGTTCTCTCTGGTAATCGCAACTTTGAAGGCCGCATCTCGCCAGACGTGCAGGCAGCTTATTTAGCCTCGCCGCCATTAGTCGTGGCTTATGCGCTGGCTGGCTCGACCCAAATTGACATTACCTCAGAGCCACTGGGCACAGACAAAAAAGGCAAGCCAGTTTACCTTCGAGACATTTGGCCCACGAATAAGGAAATTGAAAAATTCGTGCGCAAGAACATCACCGCGAAGATGTTCAAGTCGCGTTATGCTGATGTGTTCAAAGGTGATACAAATTGGCGCGGTGTTCCCGTTGCTAAGGGCGAGACTTACGCTTGGGACAATAAGAGCACCTATGTGCAGAATCCGCCTTATTTCGCTGGCATCACGCCAACGCCAAATGCAGTTTCAAATATAGCGGCTGCGCGCGTGCTGGGCCTGTTCGGCGACAAGATCACCACCGACCACATTTCACCAGCGGGTTCGATCAAAGCCGCATCGCCTGCTGGCAAATACCTCATTGATAATGGCGTGGCACCGTTGGATTTCAACCAATATGGAACGCGGCGCGGCAACCATGAAGTGATGATGCGTGGCACGTTTGCGAATATCCGTATTCGCAATCACATGATGGGGCCGAATGGCCGCGAAGGTGGCTTTACAATTCACTATCCAAGCAAAGAAGAAATGCCGATTTATGATGCGGCGATGGAATATAAAAAAGAGGGCGTGCCACTCGTTGTGTTTGCTGGGGTTGAATATGGCAATGGCTCATCGCGTGATTGGGCTGCCAAGGGCACTAATCTTCTCGGCGTCCGCGCGGTGATTGCCCAAAGCTTTGAGCGCATTCACCGTTCAAACTTGGTGGGCATGGGTGTTGTGCCGTTGCAGTTTAAGGAAGGCGACTCTTGGGCGAAGTTGGGCCTTAAGGGCGATGAAAAAATAACCATCGATGGCCTAGCTGAAGGTCTGAGACCACGCGCTACAATGAAGGTGGATGTGGAGCGCGCCGATGGATCAAAATTCTCGTTCGATGTCACCTGTCGCATCGATACGCTGGATGAGATCGACTATTACAAGAATGGCGGCATCCTGCAGTATGTGC
>PLXI01000166.1 GCA_003151375.1 Hyphomicrobiales bacterium | reverse complement strand
GCGTTCAGCTTACCGGTACTAATCGCTCGTTTGGCTTGATCGCTCTTATCTTCAATGCGCATCGTTTAAAGCGCATGGACGACAGACATCCCAAACGTTGATCAAAAAGTTGATGTTGCAAGACCAGCTTGTAAGGAAGCCGCCGCCGGAAGCCCCGGCTCTCGGCTTCCCTGTCCTTGGCCGGCCTGGTGGTACTAGCGGGGAGCCTATACCCGATCCCATCCCGAACTCGGCCGTAAATCACCCCAGCGCCAATGGTACTTCGTCTTAAGACGTGGAAGAGTAGGTCGCCGCGAGGCCTGCAAAAGACAGATAACTTCATTCATTGATTACTCAAAACCCGCCGCTGCAGAAATGCACGGCGGGTTTTGTGTTTTGGTATTGACCGATCTTTTTATTATTGGGGATTGGCTTGCATCGCCCCAGTGCTAACCGGCAAAATAATGTCATCCGATTCGTCCGGATGCCCGACGAGTATTGCGTATATCGGTGTCTGTGTGATGTTTGACAGCCCCAGAACATCTGAGATCATTGTGTGATTGAGTGCGGCCGTCGGGCATGCAGTGAGGTTATTGTTGGTGCAGGCCAACATCATGTTTTGCGCAACGTGGCCAGCTTCAATCATCACGACGCGGTAAGCATTGGGGTCATTGTATTTCCAAGTTACACGTTCCAACACCGCTACTAAAAAAATAATGGCGGGCATATCATCTGCCCAGTTTTGCTTTTGTACGAAGTTTTGTGCGGTTACAGCTGGCAAATGGTCAACGAATTGCACTGAATGCTCAAGTGCCGAATAATGATAAATGCCAGGCTCAAGACCTTGCACATCTTTCACCCAGATAAATGCCTCAAATGGATTTCGCGCACCTCCCGATGGCGTCATCTTGAGGGGAAGTAAAGCGGTTTCTGTTTGCACAAATCCGGTAATGCCCAGTCCGGAATAAAGACAATCCGAAAGTTCTTCCAGAGATAAAGCTGTCGGCAAAACTTTTCTCACGGATCTTCGCCGCGCCATAAGATCACGCAAACTTCCGGTTTGTTTCATTTCGCATCTCGGTAAGCGATACGCGTTGCCGGAGTTTTTCCAAAATAATTCTGGAGATGGTGAGGTTAGGTTTTTTTCCTTTTGTTTTGCAACTGACTCTTCGGCACTGCCAAATTCATTGTCCAGCGCAGCAAAATGATAGAGGCCGGCGGCAATACCCATCTCCCATGATTTGGTGTAGCTGCTTTCGCGCAGGGCCTGTCCTGATCCTTCCTCAAGCAACATTCCCGTTTCAACAAGATCAAGCAGTTGTCGTCTCAGAGACAGCGGCTCAACATGAGGATGATTTTCGATGATGTCGTCAATCGAAGTCCATTGCCCGGCCAGCATCAACCAATAGACATCGGCTGGGGCACAGGTGACAGCGTCTTTCGTCAGATAATTATAGACAATGACCTGATCATTCTTGGGAAACGTAACNNCCAAAGCCGCTGACCCAATGCCATTATTAGACTTTGTTGAAGCAAAGTCCGGCGGCGGCAACGCCAATTGAACGAGAATCAATTTTTACAATTTTTGCACTCAGAACCTGCTGAGTCGTTTTCGCATTAGGCTGTGTGGATTGGGTGTTCATGTTGATCTCCATATTTATGGTTAGTGCAAGTGCACACACTTAATCTATAATTGTATTTGCTAAATACAATAAACCTTAAATTGTAAAATATGATTTATCCGCCTTCTCTTTTCCGAAAACATATCCCCTTCGCGAAGTAGCGAATGTTCAGCGCAACCCGATCCGCGTTTGGATTGCGTTGACTAGAACATCACAAACAGGAGGCTAGAATGCACACTTCAAAAACAGACAGACGCAACACCAGCGGAGCACAAGATTGGCTCAGTACGAGCGATCTTGAGAACCACGAGTTTGAACTGACTTTAATGGGGCAATTGAATTCTCTTTGGTCAGCCCGGCTTCTTGGCGGTCACAAAGAATTGGACATGTTTTTCGTCAGGCTGAATAAAATACTCGCTGGCAATAATGCGACACCAGCTTCAATTCTGAAACTCGTCGAATCTGTCCATCCTCAGTCAGAAATGTAACTTGAAGCTGGACGTTTCGGTTACTTGCGCTGCAGGGCATACCTTACTTCGGGATCGACACTTTCGTCATCCTCATGAATAAGTCCCAATGTACTAATCATCGTGCGGATGCTTTGACCATCATCCACGTAGTTGATAAAAGTTGGAACGTTCGCCAAGTTATGACCTGTTCGCGTTAGCACGGATCCAATGCCATAGTTCTTCTGATTTAGGCTCGATTTTTCAATGGCCATTAAGCTTGGCTGAAACGGTGAATATCTATTCACGCCAAGAAAATACACTTCTGTCTGGGTGCTGAATGCTGTGCCGATATGGCGACCTCTGGCGATAGATTTTGACTTTGCGTTTGCCGCAGAAAAAGTCGTCAGCCTAACGAATGAAGTGAACCGACCCTCATTCTTCAAGCATATAAGACTCCTGATCAGCATCCCAGGCATGTTCGGTATTGGAAAATAGCAGAAGTAACATCCCTCATTCAGAAATTCGCTGGTGAAATCATAATTCTTGCTCGCTTTGGCCAAAAATCCAAATGGGCCATTTGCCATAGGCCTCAAATTGAATTTGGAATCGCTGGCCCGCACCAATTCAGGCGCAGGTTCTTGCGGGTCAATAAAGAGCTGCTGCTCGCTTATTTTAAAAAAGCTGCAAATGCGTCTCAGGGTCAGCACATTTGGAATAGTGCCGCCTGCCAAATACTTGTTAAATTGCTGTCTGTTGATGCCAATGCCTTCGCAGACTGCAGCGATCGAACGATACTGCGAACACTCGCGCCGCAGATTTTCCGCAAAAATTTTGTGTACTGACATTGTTAATAGCCGCCCGCGCAACGCTTAACATCGAAAAACCATGAGCATCAATAGCTTTCTCTTCAATTCATGATCGAGTGGGGCGCATAGCTGGGTTCAAATTGACCCAAGCCCGTTCCTGCACCCACACCTTAACCATCACTTCTAACTTGGCTTCAATCTTGCAGTTCATCGCCCTATTAGGGAAACTGTGCCATGGCGAAACCAACATCAAAACTAGTTAACATTCAAATCCTCCGCGCGGTAGCAGCACTCACTGTGGTTCTTTATCATGTGGGCGTGGAACAAACGCATATCTGCTCTGATGCTGGCCGTGGCTGTTCGCTCGATATTTGGTATGGCCTCGATGGCGTGACGCTATTTTTTATGATCTCTGGCTTCATCATGGTGGTCACAAGCTGGAACTCTTTCGGCAAGCCGGGCGCTGCAGTTGATTTCATGCGCCGACGCATTCAGCGCATTGTGCCGCTCTACTGGATTGTCACCACAATTGCGGTAATCGGTATTGCAATAGCCCCTTCGATGCTCAATGTGCCTGTTCTTGATCCAATCTATATCGCTGCTTCCTATCTATTTTATCCGGTCGAGCGATTGAATGGCTTGGTGCGCCCCATCGCCAATTTGGGCTGGACGTTAGAATTGGAGATGATGTTCTATGTCATCTTCACTGCGGCGTTGTTGTTCAATCGCAAGCTTGGAATGATCTTGGCCATGGGCGTGATTGCATTAATAACAGCAGGCGGCATTGCTGGTCTTTACGGTGCGTCTGTGCCATTAAATTTCTGGTCAGATCCGATCATTCTTGATTTCGTTTTAGGCATGGCGGTGGGCGCTGCCTATAAAGTTGGTGCAAGTTTACCGCGTGCCGCCGTTTGGGGCCTAAGTTTCGCTTTTGTCTTAATTGCCGCAACGATGGTTATTCAAGCGCCGTGGATCAACAGCTTCCCTGAATTGAATATCGTAAGGCGCTCGTTCTTGGCCCTGCCAGCAGCAGCGCTATTTCTGCTCGGTGCTTTGGGGCCGCAACTCAATGCCGCCAATCTGTTCGCTCGCGCTGGATTACTGTTAGGCGATGCGTCTTACAGCCTTTATCTCATCCACCCATTCATCTTGCGCCCCTTTGCTAAAATCTGGGCCAAGCTCTTTGTAACTCACGTGCCGATGTGGGTATTTCCTTGCGTGGCGCCAATTGCGGCCATCGCTTCTGGCTTGGCGCTTTATTGCTTGGTGGAACGGCCTATCTCTAATTACTTTGCCAAGAAAAAGCCGCTGAAGCTCACGCCTCCGCCCGCCTCATCCGCCAGCGCCTTACCACAACAATCATAACAATCACTGCCACGGCCAACGCAATATAAGGCAAGATCAACGCCAGCAGAGACATGATAATGGCGGCAAAAATCTCACCTGTCGAAATCACCGGATTGCCAACCCCAATGGTCACAACGGTTGATGCGCCGCGCAGCAGGCTTGTTGCACCATGCGTGGCCGCGGCGGCCCCGCCACCGGCGATGATCGCCAGTGTCCATTTTAACATCGGTGGCGCATCACCCAGCGCCAAAGCTGTAACGCCAATGCCGGCTGCAATCGCCACCGGTGCCGCAATGACTGATAAAGCATTGTCTAGAATCGGCACATAGAAGGCGGTAATTTCCACCACTGCCGCAACAGCAAACATCACGAGTGCTGCAGTGGAGCCCACCCATTCAAAACCTGAAGTGGCCGGCACATAGCCCCAGTGAACAGCGATGCCTAAAATGAACAGCGGCACAAACACGCGAAAGCCAACCGCACTGGCAAGGCCAAGGCCAAGCGCCAGTGAGAGAATAAAATCTTGTGACATGAAGCAAAGCTAAACCTCTCATTCAGAACGTCAAGCTGCACCTTATGTTTCCAATTCTGTTGCCTTTTTTTGAGGCGCCACCTAGGCTTTGCTTCAGGGAGTCAAAGCCACCTATGATTATTCATACACGCATCGCCGTTTCCTCTTGGTCGCTTCACAAAGCGCTTGGCATCACCCATGCCAATGGCCCAGCTGGATCAGACAATGCCCCACCCAAAGAAACCTTCGGGGCGGCCCAAATTGCATTGTTGGATTTGCCAGCCGCTCTGCGTGCCCATGGCTATGCGCGTCTGGAACTTTGCCACTTTCATCTCTCAGGTTTTGATACGGTCTATTTGGAAGAAGTGCGATCGGCCTTCAAAGATGCAGGCGTTATCATCCAAACCCTGCTCATAGATGACGGCGACATCACCAACCCCACAACGCGCGCGCGCGACATGGCTTGGATCAACAAATGTATTGGCGCTGCGGCAAGGCTTGGCGCGGTGCATGCCCGCGTCATTGCCGGTAAACAAAAACCAACGGCAGAAACTTTGGCGCTTTCAGTTTCAGGGCTCACCCACTTGACAAATTCCGCTGCCAGCCATGGCGTGAAGCTGGTTACCGAAAACTGGCTTGAAACAACTCCCACGCCAGTGGAAGTGCATCATATCTTAGACCGTGTGCCGGGCTTGGGCTTTCTGGCTGATACTGGCAACTGGGGAGGGACAACTAAATACTCCGATCTGGAAAGCATTTTTGCCCGCGCACAACTTTGCCACGCCAAAGCATATTTCAACGGAGCAAACTTAGACGAGAAAGACTATGCCGCCTGCATCACCGCGGGTGAAAACGTTGGTTACAAAGGGCCATACACTTTGATCTTTGCTGATGAAGGTGATGAATGGGAAGGCCTCTGCAAAGAACGCGCGCTTATTTTGGGCTTAATTCAACCGCCAAATTGAAGCGTTGAGTAAACTCGCAAAACTTCCCTAAGCAACGAGCTCTTTCACCAATCCGCGCTCAATCAAAGTCTCTGCAATTTGCACAGTGTTGAGTGCTGCACCTTTTCGCAAGTTGTCTGATACAATCCACATTGAAATGCCGTTATCAATGGTGGAATCGTCACGAATACGGCTGATGAAAGTGTTATAGTCGCCCACACTTTCAATCGGCGTGGCATAACCACCTGCCTCGCGCTTATCCAGCACCATGCA
>PLXI01000116.1 GCA_003151375.1 Hyphomicrobiales bacterium | reverse complement strand
ATTGGTTTCAACGCTATTGGCAATGGTGGACGAACACAATGGGCCCTTGCCAGCGTTCATCGCCAGAAGGGTCATGACATGGGAAGCAACAACAAAGCGGCTCGAGGACAACATGAGTCATAGATCGGCGCTCTTGGCCGCAAAATCAAGTATCGCGTTGGGGTGCGTTAAAACAAACTTAACTGCATGTGGCAGAAAAGTGGGCCATGGTTTTCATACGGAATCGATTGTCGTTGCTGGTCATGCTGAGTTGCCTCAGCTTGCTGGTGGCCATTGGCTGGCAGGGAATCTACGGCCCACGCAATGTTGAGTTCCGCAAAAAGTTGGTCGAAAAAGCCGCATCGGCCCAAGCGGAATTGATCACTGTTTCAACCGAGCGCAAGGCCCTTGAGCAGCGCGTCTCACTCCTGCGGCCTGGCACTATTGATGCCGATATGGTGGACGAAATTGCCAGACGCGACCTTAATTTGGGTGGAAAACATGAAATCATCGCCCACTTGCCGCAGTGATTCTNNATGATTTAGTGTTAGAATGGCGGCCACAGGGGAGTATCCATGGTCGTCAAATCCGCTTATTTGGCCCGCAAGGGACTGAAAGAGAAGCCGTCTAAAAAGACCGATCTCAAAAATTCTGGTTTCACCAATGANNGAAGAAAAAGCCGGACAGCTTTACGGCATGGGACAGATCGGTGGTTTTTGCCATTTGTATATCGGCCAAGAAGCCGTCGTGGTTGGCCTCGAAATGGCGGCTATCGAAGGCGACCAGCGCATCACCTCATACCGCGACCACGGCCACATGTTGGCCTGCGGCATCGAGCCCTCCGGTGTGATGGCCGAGCTTACGGGCCGTCAGGGTGGCCTGTCCAAAGGCAAAGGCGGCTCAATGCACATGTTCAGCCGTGAGAAACAATTCTATGGCGGCCATGGTATTGTGGGTGCGCAAGTGCCGCTGGGTGCTGGTTTGGCTTTTGCCAACAAATATCGCGGCAATAAGAATGTCAGCTTCACTTACTTCGGTGATGGTGCCGCCAACCAAGGCCAAGTCTATGAAACCTACAACATTGCTTCAATATGGCAATTGCCGGTGGTCTTTGTCATTGAGAACAATCGTTATGCAATGGGCACGTCTGCTGCTCGCTCAACCGCTGAGTCTGAATTTTTAGCCGCGCGCGGTGAGGCTTACGGCATTCCATCCGAACAAGTGGACGGAATGGATGTGCGTGCGGTGAAAGAAGCTGCAGACCGTGCTGTGGAACATTGCCGCTCTGGTCAAGGTCCCTATATATTAGAGATGATGACTTATCGTTACCGTGGCCACTCGATGTCTGATCCAGCCAAGTATCGCACCAAAGAAGAGGTGCAAAAAATGCGCGAGGAACACGATCCAATCGAACAAGTGAAGGCACGCATTCTCAAAGCCAACATTGCTTCGGAAGATGATTTGAAAAAGATCGACAATGACATTCGTGACCGTGTGACGGCGGCTGCTGATTTTGCAGCGGCGGATGCGCTGCCAGATGTGTCTGAACTTTACACCGATATTTATAAAGTGGCTTGAGGAGTTACCGATGCCCACCATTCTCATGCCCGCCCTTTCACCCACGATGGAAGAAGGTAAGCTTTCCAAATGGCTCAAAAACGTTGGAGACCAGATTAAAGCCGGCGACGTTTTGGCCGAAATTGAAACCGATAAGGCCACAATGGAAGTGGAAGCCATTGATGAAGGCGCTCTCACTGAAATACTTATTCCTGCTGGCACAGAAGGTGTGAAAGTGAACACGCCGATTGCAGTGATTGGTACGGCCAGTGCTGCAAAGGCTGCACCGACGCCTGTTGCAGCCGAGGCTACGCCCGCTGCTGCACAATCTGTTGCCCATGTAGCGCCCGTTGAAATGGCCGATCCTGAAATTCCAGCTGGCACTGAAATGGTAAGCATGACGGTGCGTGAAGCCATTCGCGCTGCCATGACCGAAGAAATGCGCGCCGATAAAGATGTGTTCCTGATGGGCGAAGAAGTTGGCCAATATCAGGGTGCCTATAAAATTTCACAAGGTATGCTCGATGAATTCGGGCCAGAGCGGGTGCGCGATACGCCGATCACCGAACATGGTTTTACTGGCATTGCCATAGGTGCGGCTTTTGCCGGCCTTAAGCCAATCGTTGAATTCATGACTTTCAATTTCGCCATGCAGGCGATGGANNCGATGGATCAGATTATCAATTCCGCTGCGAAGACTTTATATATGTCGGGCGGTCAGATGGGTTGTTCGATTGTGTTTCGTGGTCCCAATGGTGCAGCGGCCCGCGTAGGTGCGCAACACAGCCAAGACTATGCGGCGTGGTATTCACAAATTCCGGGCCTTAAAGTGGTGATGCCTTATTCCGCGGCTGACGCGAAAGGCTTGATGAAGGCGGCGATCCGTGATCCTAATCCGGTGATCTTCCTTGAGAATGAAATTCTCTATGGCAAAACTTTTGAAGTGCCGAAGCTGGTTGATTGGGTTGTGCCTATTGGCAAAGCGCGCGTTGCACGCGTTGGCAACCAAGTCACAATCGTGTCATTCGGCATTGGCATGACTTATGCTTTGGGTGCGGCGGAGAAATTGGCAGCCGAAGGCATTGAGGCTGAAGTTATTGATCTTCGTACGATAAGGCCGATGGATTTGGAAACGGTTTTGGTTTCGGTTCGCAAAACCAATCGCTGTGTGTGTGTGGAGGAAGGCTTCCCGCGGTTCTCGGTGACCAGTGAACTCGCCGCACAAATTATGACACATGCTTTTGATTATCTCGATGCACCAGTCGCCCGGGTGGCTGGCAAAGATGTGCCGATGCCTTATGCCGTTAATCTTGAAAAATTGGCGCTGCCAACAGTCGATGAAGTTGTCGCCGCCGCAAAAGGAGTTCTCTATGTCTAAAGACAAACATGACGAACATGGCCACGATCATCATCACCATGATCATAGCCACGACACGCACCCCAACCAACTTCAGCCACCACATGAAGTGTTTCACGATGCCAAGGCCGGCGAAGTTATTCGCGGCTGGATCACCAACGGGCATTTGAGCTTGTCGCTGCATGTTATGGCTTTCGGTAAGCCCGATGTGTGGGGTCATGTGTTGGCTGGCATCGCTCAACAAGTTTCAGCCTCGATGGAGGAAATGGGCCACGGCACCACCAGCGCCAATCTCGAAATTATCCGCAAAACTTTGGTCGACGATTTGGCCAAGGCCGCTGCGGAAAATTCGGTTCTCTCTAACAAAGGCTAAAGCCCATGCCCGTCACCGTTCTTATGCCCGCCCTTTCGCCCACGATGGAGAAGGGCAAACTTGCCAAATGGCTAAAGAAGGAAGGCGACAAGGTGAAATCGGGCGATGTTCTGGCCGAGATCGAAACCGACAAGGCCACAATGGAAATTGAAGCCATTGATGAAGGCACGCTGGGCAAGATCATTGTGGCTGAGGGCACGGATGATGTTCTGGTGAATGCGCCGATCGCAGTGATTTTGGGCGAGGGCGAGAAGTTGACTGATGTGCCAAAAGCCGCCGCGCCGAAAGCCGCATCAGCACCTTTACCGCAGGCGAGTGTCCCATCACCGCCAGTGGCAGCTGCGCCGGTTGCTGCACCTGCATCTGGCTCGCGCGTTTTTGCTTCTCCGCTCGCACGGCGCATGGCTAAGGAAAAGGGTGTTGAAATTTCGTCCGTACACGGATCAGGCCCGCATGGCCGCATCGTGGTGAAGGATGTTGAGAATGCCAAGGCTGGCGCCGCACCAGCGCCGAAAGCTTCTGCCGCAACTATTGCCGCACCACCATCAGATGATNNCTTCTGCTGCGAGCATGGCCGCACCACCATCTGATGATGCCACGCTGAAAATGTTTGAAGCGGGCAGCTATGATCTGGTGCCACATGACGGGATGCGCAAAATTATCGCGCGGCGTCTGACGGAATCCAAACAGCATGTACCGCATTTTTATGTGACGGTGGATATCAGCTTGGAAAACCTACTGCCTTTGCGTGAGCGGCTGAACGCACAAGCGCCGAAAGATAAAGATGGCAAGCCCACGTGGAAAGTTTCAGTCAATGATTTCGTGATTAAAGCCATGGCCATGGCTTTGGTGAAAGTGCCTGATGCGAATGTGTCTTGGACGGAAGCGGCCATGGTGAAACACAAACACGCGGATATCGGCGTGGCGGTTTCCATCCCCGGCGGTTTGATTACGCCTGTGGTGCGCAAGGCCGAAACCAAGGGCTTGGCGGCGATCAGCCTAGAGATGAAAGACTTGGGCGCGCGCGCGAGGCAGCGCAAGCTGAAGCCGGAAGAATATACGGGGGGCAGCGCCTCAGTTTCTAACATGGGCATGATGGGTGTTAAGAATTTCGCCGCCATCGTCAACCCGCCACAGGCTTCGATTCTTGCCGTCGGTGCGGGTGAGCAACGAGCCGTGGTGCGCGGTGGCGCTGTGGTGGTTGAGCAGCAAATGAGTGTGACTCTTTCAACTGATCACCGCTGCATCGACGGCGCGCTGGGTGCCGAGTTCCTCGGGGCGATCAAGATGTATCTGGAAGAACCGGGGCTGATGTTGGTGTGATACATAGCCCTGAATATCGTGAGTCCCAGGTTCACCAGTATTGGGAGCAATATCTCTTGGGTGGGGTGACAACTTCAGAGTTTGCGATATTCATGGCGCATGATGCTGAAACTGCCTTTGTGAATGGAGCTGACTTGTCTGCAATATTGGCAGCATGTGCGACAGTTGAAACCTATCTTAGAATTGAAGCAATTGGCGAAACAAAGGCAAGCTCATCATTCAAGGAACTTGTAGAAAAATCAGAACTGCCAAGCGATCTAAAGAGCAGTCTCGATAAAGTGCGCATATTCAGAAATCGGTGGGTACATGTTCGCGATCCAAGTGATGATCGTAGATTGCTGAAACATTCGCAGTCGGTGATGTGGGAAATTGCTGAACATGCTGACCTAGCGATCAAATGTATGATACAATCAGTCTGTTCAAATCCATGGATATAAGCAAATGAAATCCATCCTCGCATTCGGAGACTCCCTCACCTACGGCACCTTGGCTCTCAAGAGCTTGCGTCATCCATTTGATGTGCGCTGGCCAAATGTTTTGGCTGCTGGTCTCAACAACAAAGCCCGTGTGATTGAAGAAGGCATGGGCGGGCGCACAACGGTGTTTCCCGATCCCACTGAAGATGCAGAACGCAATGGCATTGTGGCTTTGCCGATGTTGCTGAAAACTCATGAGCCGCTTGATCTGGTGATCATCATGCTCGGCACCAATGATATTAAATATGCCAATCGCTGCCGCGCCTTTGATGCTGCGATGGGAATGGAGCGGCTGGTCAACACGATTAAGCGCTTTCCGTTCAACGAGAATTATAAACGGCCTGAAATCCTCATCATGTCGCCGCCACATTTGGTGAAGACCACGGACCCTTGGTTTAACGAACTCTGGGGCCATGCGATTGAAGAGTCCAAGCTCTTCGCCAAGCACTATAAAAACGTGGCGGATGAAACCGGCGTGCATTTCTTTGACACGAACACAGTTGCGAAAGCCGATGAAACCGATGGCGGGCATTTGGATGCGGAGAATACCTCAGCGATCGGGCGGGCACTGGTGCCCATTGTCAAGCGCATTCTGACACTATGATCGCGCTTCAGAAAATCCCCAGCCATGTCACCCATGGCTTTTCATTGAGCGCCAGGATTATGCCCTTGCCTGACCGGAACAGGAACCACATTCCCAAAAGCACCCAGAGGCCGACCGCTGCCGCCGCAAGAAGGCCGGAGTTTAGGGTGGTCCAATGGGTTAATCTGGCTTCGTCCAGCCCGATGGCCAGAACCACCACACCCAGTACAACCAGAAAAAAGACAGCGGTTGTCAACCAAAACGTCCAAATTGCCGCCGTGAGGTGCCCGCCAAACGGCGTGTTGGCCAGTTTGCGTTTTTGCACATGGGCAATGATGACGCCGATGATCGGCGTGAAGATGAGCGTGAGGCCGCCCAGCATACAGCCCCAGACAATGGCGGCCCAGATGTTCGGCTGCAATCCCGTGGACGGAGCGTTGTTGTTTGACATCGACGATCGTGCAACCTGTTTATACGTAACGCTAGCGGATCAAGCCGCTTTTGTGAAGGCGAATCATGACTGAGAACAATTTCGACATCATTATCATCGGCGGCGGACCGGGCGGCTATGTGGCGGCGATCCG
>PLXI01000079.1 GCA_003151375.1 Hyphomicrobiales bacterium | reverse complement strand
CCGATGATCGGCCGCAGCCACGGCATCCACGCTGAGCCAATAACCTTTGGCTTGAAACTGGCTTATGCCTATGCCGAATTCACTCGTGCTAAAAAGCGCTTAATCGCCGCCCGCGAAGATGTGGCCACTTGCGCCATCTCTGGTGCGGTTGGCACCTTTGCCAATATAGACCCATCGGTTGAAATCTATGTCGCCAAGAAGCTTGGCCTGAAACCTGAGCCAGTTTCCACCCAAGTCATTCCACGCGATCGCCATGCGATGTTCTTCGCCACTTTGGGTGTGATTGCCTCATCGGTTGAGCGCCTCGCCACTGAAATCCGCCACTTGCAACGCACGGAAGTTCTGGAAGTGGAAGAGTTTTTCTCACCCGGCCAAAAGGGCTCAAGTGCCATGCCGCATAAGCGCAATCCAGTGCTGACAGAAAATCTCACTGGCCTATCGCGTTTGGTTCGCTCAGCCACAATTCCAGCGATGGAGAATGTGGCGCTTTGGCATGAGCGTGATATTTCGCATTCCTCAGTGGAGCGCGGCATCGGCCCTGATGCTACAGTGCATCTTGATTTCGCATTGAAGCGTCTTGCGGGTGTGATTGACAAGCTGCTGGTCTATCCTGAAAACATGAAGCGCAATTTGGATAAGCTTGGCGGCCTGATTCATTCGCAACGTATTCTGCTTGCCCTCACCCAAAAAGGCATGAGCCGCGAAGCCTCTTATGCCGCCGTGCAGCGCTGCGCCATGCCTGTGTGGCGCGGCGAAGGCCAGTTCTTGGATTTACTCAAAGCTGACAAGGAAGTGGCCGCACATCTCTCACCTAAGGAACTCGAGAAATTGTTTGATCTTGGCTATCACACCAAACACGTTGGCACCATTTTCAAACGTGTGTTTGGCCGGGCCTGATATGTTGAACAAAACGCAAGCCACTGAAGCGCCAATCCACACCATCATCACAACTGATGATCTCGCCAGCTATTGCGCACGCTGGGCCAATGAAACTTACATCACAGTGGATACTGAATTTCTGCGTGAGACAACTTATTATCCCAAGCTCTGCCTCATTCAAATTGCCGGTGCTACAGAAGCCGCATTAATTGACCCTCTGGCAGAGGGGCTCGATCTTGCATCATTCTTTGGTTTGATGGCCAATGAGAAAGTGTTGAAAGTTTTTCACGCCGCCAAGCAAGATTTTGAAATTCTGATGATGCTGTCGGGCGCATTGCCCAAACCCGTAGTGGACACCCAAATTGCTGCCATGGTTTGTGGCTTCGGCGATCAAGTAGGCTATGAGGCTATAGTGCGCAAACTTGCTAATGCCAGTATCGACAAATCATCGCAATTCACCGATTGGTCACGCCGCCCCCTAACCCACAAGCAAACCAGCTACGCCATTTCAGACGTCACACACTTGCGCACGGTTTATGAAGCCTTGGTGGATCTGCTCCAGAAAAGTGGCCGTGCTGAATGGATGAAGAATGAGCTGGCAAGCCTGTGTGATCCAGCCACATACAAAGTTGATCCTGAGCAAAGCTGGAGGCGCATCAAGGCGCGCATCCAAAACAAAAAACAACAGGCAGTTCTAATGTCCGTTGCAGCTTGGCGTGAGCGCGAAGCCCAAAGCCGCAATGTGCCGCGTGGCCGCATTTTAAAAGATGACGCGGTTGCCGAAATCGCTATTCAAATGCCGCAGACGCCACAAGATGTGAATGAATTGCGTTTGGTTTCCAAGGGTACGGGCAATTCCACCATGGGCGCAGCTTTGATGAAAGCTGTGCAGCATGGTTTGGCACGCGATCCTGAAACCATTCCCGGCAAACCTAAGTTTGAAGAAATGTCCTCATCGGCACAGGCAGTTGCTGAGATTTTAAAACTGGCATTGAAAGTTGTTTGCGAAAGCAATGGACTTGCGCCCAAGCTTATCGCTTCGGTCGCTGATATCGAAGCTCTGGCCATGGACGACAATGCCGACATACCGGCCATGAAGGGATGGCAGCTGGAAGTGTTTGGTAAGATCGCGCTTGATCTAAAACATGGCCGTGCCGCCATTGGCATCGACAAAGGCAAGGCGGTTATTCTGCCACGCGAAGCGAATGAGAATTCGCCCGCTTCAATTATTTGATCATCAATTTCGGTATCAGGCCCAATTCAATCGCCAATTCCGACAAGCGCTTTTCCACACGCTCTCCCATCAAATCTTTAAGTTTGCTGGGCAGCCGTAACACCAATGATTTACCGGTGATTTTCAACCCAATCTTGGGCAACAATCCAGGCATGGCGGCAGACAAAATATAGGCCAAACGGAAAATTGAACTCAGCAGATGGGCGCGCCTTATAGCAGGTGCTTGCATCAGCTGTGTCATCTCTCCGCGCATATCTTCACCATCATAGCGATAGAAAATGGTCAGCGCCAAAAACAGCCGTCCCGGATGATCAATACCTACAAATGTAGCTTGTGAAATCATGCCGAGTGAGCGCTCCGCACGGTAATCCGGATGTGCACGCCAACCAATGTCTGCCAACAAACAGGCCGCATAGCGCAAGCGTTTTTCGTCTGCGGTTTCAGCTAGCCCCGCTTTGCCAAAAAGCTGATCTGTCCAATCACATAATTCCAACTCATGCGCTGGTGAGCGGGCATATCGCCTTGCAAAATCCCAGCATGATGACAGAAGTGCGTCTTGCCCCATTTTCTTGCGTGGCAGCTTTGAAAACAGCAATCCTTCGCGCACACCATAAACAGAAATCGACACTTCTTTGGCCTTGCCAAAATGCATCAGACGCTCAAGGATCATGGCAGCATAAGGCAACGTGTCAGCACGTGTTTTTGACATGTCATCGATCTTTTTAACCGAGGCCGCATCACGTCGCCGTAATAACTCCGGCAAAGTTTCGGCATCTTTGCGCGAAAGAAGATAGTTGTGCAACACATGCAAGGGATAGCCACCTTGCGCCATATGCAGCCGCGCTAAATTACGCCATGCTCCGCCCACCGCATAGAAGCTGCGATTTTGCAGGTTCTTGAGCAACGGCGTTTTGGCCAAATACTCATCCACAATGGCCTGGGCCCGTTGCATATTGCCGTTTGATAAATCAATCAAACGCAGCGGACCGATCGGCAAGGTCACCCCACCTTTAACTTTGCCTTTCGTGATGTCGATCAATTCCAATGAACCGCCACCCAAATCGCCGGCAATGCCATCGGCATGCGGCATGCCAGCCATCACGCCCAGTGCTGCATAATGCGCTTCTTGCTTGCCTGTCAGCACACGAATTTTACAAGCCATGGCCTTTTCGGCGGCCTTAATAAAGTCTGGCCCATTCTTGGCTTCACGCGCAGCTGCGGTCGCCACCGCAAAAACCCGTGTGGCACCCATCTGTCGCACAAGTTCACGAAACCGCCGTAGCGCTGCAAGTGCGCGCGTCACCGCTGCCTCGTTCAAGCGCCCGCTGATCGCAACACCTTTTCCCAGGCCACACAACACCTTCTCATTGAAGATCGGCGTGGGAGAGCGGCGCAATCCATCATAGACCACAAGGCGCACTGAATTAGACCCAATATCCACAACCGCCACCGGCTTATATTTTGGTGGTTCGGTGCGATAGCCCGTATGCCAAGTCACTTAGCGCGCCTCTTTTTCTTTTCGGTTTCTTCTTGTGGTTTGCCAGATAGTGCACTGCCACGCCCAGACAGTGAAGGATTTTCCATGAAGAACTGATGCGCATTAAACGCCGGATGCTGCGCATCAGGCGCTATGCGTGTATAGGCGCCATCACTCTTCAATACCCAGCTTTGCGTATTATCACGAAAATTGGCCAACATAATTTGATCTAAAATTTGTTCATGCACAGTTGGATTTTCAATCGGAATAAGGGTTTCCACGCGGCGGTGCAAATTGCGCGGCATCCAATCAGCCGAGCCGATATAGACTTTGGCGTTAGGGCTAGGCAAGCCATGCCCAGCGCCGAAACATACGATGCGCGAATGTTCGAGTAAGCGCCCGACCAGCGACTTGACGTGGATATTGTCCGAAAAGCCCGGAATGCCCGGCCTGAGACAGCAGATGCCACGGACGATGAGTTCGAT
>PLXI01000149.1 GCA_003151375.1 Hyphomicrobiales bacterium | reverse complement strand
GGCCGGCTGTTCCGCGAATTCGCGGTGACGCTGGCGGTGACGATTCTGGTTTCGGCGTTTGTTTCGCTGACGCTCACGCCCATGATGTGCTCGCGCATTTTGAGCGAAGATCACACACCGGGCTTTTTGGGCCGCATCTTTGAGACGCTGTTGAATGGTTTAACATCGGGGTATGAATGGCTGCTCAGCCGCTGCTTGAAATTCCATCCTGTGGTTTTCGTGATATTTCTCTGCACCATTTTTGCTACCGTGTTCATGTTCCAAACTTTGCCGAAGGGCTTCTTCCCAATAGAAGATATTGGCCAAGTGCAGGTTGGCACTCAGGCACGCCAAGACATTTCCTTTGACCAGATGAAAATTTTGCAAGATCAGCTGGTCGACAAACTTCGCCAGATGCCCGCCATCGCGCATGTGGTTTCCGCGGTTGGTTCAAATACCGGTTCGATGAATGCGGGTCGCATGTTTGTTGAGTTAAAGCCCAAAACTGAACGCGGCAACTTGCAGCAAGTGCTTGGCGATATGCGTAAGATTCTTAACAGCGTTCCTGGCATCACGGGAACGGCAAATCCGACGCAGAACCTGTCGCTCGGTGCCAGACCTGGTGCAGCACTCAATCAAATCGTCGTACAATCACTCAGTTTTGATGACATGTATGCTTGGGCGCAAAAACTGGCCGATGCGATGGATAAAGACCGGGCCTTATTCGCGGATGTGAACACTGATGCGCAGATCACTGCACAACAGGCAATCGTGAAAATAGACCGTGACAAGATGCAAGCTTTGGGTATTGGCGTTGATACGTTGCGCAACACGCTTTACGGCGGCTTAGGTGGCGAACAAGTGGCCACCATTTATCAAGACGGTAACAACTATCAAGTGATCGCTGAACTTGATCCAAAAGTGGATTGGACACCCGAACGGTTGAAGAACTTCCAAGTAGCCACCGAAACCGGCGGGTCTGTGCCATTGGCTTCTTTTGCCACCATCACGCGCGGTGTGGGCGCACTGACAGTGAACCAACTTGGCCAGTTGCCCGCTGTAAGTGTTTCTTTCAACTCACCACAAGGTGTGGCCCTTGGTGCCAGCGTTGATGAAATCAAAAAACTCAAAGCACAATTGGGCTGGCCGCCGACCGTTTCGACCAGCTTTTATGGCAACACCAAAACCTTCCAAGATTCAACCGCAGGCCAAGGCTTCCTGATCTTGGGTGCCATTCTCACCATCTATATTGTGCTGGGCATTCTCTATGAAAGCTTCATCCATCCGCTCACCATTCTATCGGGCCTTCCTGCCGCTGCGGCAGGTGCTTTGGGTACGCTTTGGCTCTTTAATTTTGATCTTTCCATTATCGCCGTCATTGGCTTGCTGATGCTGATTGGTATCGTCAAGAAAAATGCCATCATGATGATTGACGTGGCCATCACCCTGCGGCGACAAGGCATGACTGCACGAGATGCTATCCACAAAGCCTGTCTTATGCGTTTCCGCCCGATTATGATGACAACCTTGGCCGCCCTGATGGCTGCTTTGCCCATCGCTTTGGGAACAGGTGCCAGCGCTGAATTGCGTCAGCCCTTAGGCGTGGCAGTGGCAGGCGGGCTCATCGTATCACAAGCCCTCACGCTGTTCATCACGCCTGTGCTTTATATGTATATGGAAGGCCTTTCCAACTGGCTGACGCGTAGCAAAGCACCGGCAGCCGCCAAAGCCGCGCATGTGATGCAACCAGCAGAGTGAGTTGACGCTTCAGATCACAGCCCGGTCAACTTGGCGATAAACTCTGGCGTCGGATAGCTGTCCGCTGGCCAGCCCAATTTCATTTGCTCTTTCTTTACCGCTGAGCGCGTGCCCGAACCGATCTTACCATCGGCCTTGCCCACGTCATAACCCTTGGCTGAGAGAAAATTCTGCAAGGCGACAACTTGCGCATAGCTTGGCACATTCACTGCCGCACGCCCTGATGATACCGGTGCAGCTCCAGCAATGCGCGTGGCAAGATAAGCTGCCGTGGTGGAATAAATCAGGCTCTCGTTCCATTTGAGATAGGCCGTGGTGAAATTGTGATAAGCCAAAAAGGCCGGGCCGTCTTTGCCCATTGGTAACAGCAATGCAGCTGGCATTGCATCTGCTTTAAGGGAACCACCATCCACGCCTGTGATGCCCCATGCCGCCCATTCTTTGCGTGAGTGATTGATCGCCAAATCGGCTTGATCCCACGGCAAATCTTTGGTCACTTTCACTTCTTGCAGCCAAGGCTGGCCCGCCGCCCATCCACTTTTCTTCAAGAGATTGGCGGTGGAGGCCACAACATCAGGCACGGAATCACGCAAATTGACTTTGCCATTGCCTTCAAAATCCACACCCGAAGTGTCATAATCATAAGCCATGAATTGCGTTTGGCCGATTTCACCAGCCCAAGCGCCACGCATTTGTTCAGGCGTCAACCACCCTTTTTGAATGAGATGCAAAGCTGGAATAATCTGCGGGCGAAACTTCTCCGGGCGGCGGCAATCCCACGCCAAGGTCACCAGCGATTGAATGGTAGGCGAATTTCCCAACACTGAACCAAAATCAGTTTCCAATGCCCAGAAGGCGGCAATCACTGGCGCTGGCACGCCATATTGTTGTTGCACGGCATCGAATGTGGCCTGGTTCTTGGCAATCAAGGCCCGCGCTTTGATCACGCGCGCTTCGGTTGCCATGCGCGATGAAAATTGCAAAAAGCTCTGCGCGAAAACATTCTGCGCACGGTCACGCTTGATGATGCCCGCATCATATTGCACGCTGTCGAGCTGGGCCAAAGCCACACCCGAAATGCCCGCCGCCGCCGCTTGTTTTTTGACTTGCGCCAAAAAGCCATCAAAGCCTTCGGCACTGTTGCCGCAACTGGCAGCTAAGGCAGAAGTTGAGGCAGCACAGAACACTGCAAAGGCAAAGGCGGAGCCGCGTAAAGTCATAAAATTCTCCCGAATCAAATTCGCCAAACAAATAGTTTATGGAACTTACCATCAAATAGAGCAGTGCCCCAATTGGTCAAGGCTGATGGTGATGCTTGGGCGCCTGTAGGAATTCACGGGGGCCAAGCACAAAGGCCAAAACCACTCCCGCTAGAATGCCCGTGGTGAGATCCACAAATATCGTCAAAAGGAATGTGGCCAAAAGAACCAGCGCAGATGCTTTGCGCTCACGCAGCAAGTGCCAAAAACCCACCTTATCGGCCATATTCCAACAGACAACTGCAAGTATGCCTGCCAATGCCGCTAGAGGAATGAATCCAAGCAGTGGTGCGGCAACCAGCATAAATAGTAGCAGAAATACGGCATGCAGCATCCCGGAAAGTGGGCTCTTACCCCCTGCTTTTATATTCGTGGCGGTGCGCGCAATTGTGCCGGTGACCACAATGCCTCCAAACAACGGCGAAGCGATATTGGCCAAGCCTTGCGCGATCAGTTCTGTGTTAGAGCGATGTAACCGCCCACTCATACTGTCGGCCACCATGGCCGAAAGAAGTGATTCAATGCCCCCCAAAAGCGCCAGCGATAAAGCCGACGGCAAGAGTTCCATAAAGCGCGCCCCGCTCACCTCTGGCATATGCGGCATTGGCAATACCGAGGGTATGGCGTGAAAGCGCGTGGCGATGGTTTCAGCGGCCCCCGGCACTAACAGCGCTGCCAAAGAAGCCACGACCACAGCAATCAACAACCCCGGCCATGTTGGCCGCAGCTTTTTCAACACCGCAATCAGGGCAATACTGCCCGCCGCAATGGCAAGCGCCATCGGATGCAATGTGCCCGCTGCCGTCCAAAGTGCCGCCAACTTTGGGAGGAGAGCCGAGGGTTCAGCCGTCAAAGTTAAGCCAAAAAGATCCTTAAGCTGGCCAGCGGAAATGATGATGGCAATGCCCGCCGTAAAACCAACTGTCACCGCATGTGGAACATAACGAATAAATCGCCCAAGACCCGACGCGCCAACGGCGATCATAATCACGCCTGCCATCATCGTAGCTAAAAACAAACCATCAAGCCCCTTTGTGTCAACGATTGAGGCCACAAGCACGATGAAAGCCCCGGCGGGCCCGCCGATCTGAAACCGGCTCCCTCCCAACGCCGAAACCAGAAAGCCACCGATGATAGATGTGTAGAGCCCACGCTCTGGTGTAACATGTGAGCCAATAGCAATCGCCATCGAAAGCGGAAGTGCCACTATTGCAACAGTTAAAGCAGCGACAATATCGGCGCGCAATTCGTTTCGGCCATAGCCGTCACGCCATGCTGTTAGTACCTTCGGGTGAAATCCAGTTTGCAGATGGGGCATTGCGAAGTCACTTTCTACGCGTCAATCGACAGCAGATTTACTTTAATCTGTCCGCCAACAAAGACCGTGAGTCCGTAGCTTACCACGGGCGTTCGCCTTAAGTGCAAGAATATGCCTGCAAATTATATGCTGTGATTACTGAGTTCACGCACCAAATGCTTCACCCGCTCATCCTTGGCAGGCAAACGACGCGCAGCCAGAACCGCACAAGATTTCAAAATCAGCCCGTCATCCAAAATCTTGAGGTGATTGGCCTTCAACGTGGCACCACTGGTGGTGATATCAACGATCAATTCTGCACTGCCAGCAGCGGGCGCACCTTCAGTGGCCCCCAAGCTTTCAAAAATGCGGTAGCCTGTCACACCCTTGGCGGCAAAGAACCTACGCGTGAGATTAAAATATTTGGTCGCCACGCGAAGCCTTCGTCCGTGTACAGAATAAAACTGCCGTGCCACGTCATCAAGATCTGCCATCTGGGCAACATCTGCCCAGAAGTCCGGCACGCCGACCACAACATCCGCTGGGCCAAAGTTCAATCGCAAAACCACATCAGCCACTTTATCGTCTGGCGCTATAGTCTCGCGCAGCAAATCCTCGCCAGTGATACCAAGATCAACAGCACCAGATTTAAGCCCGCTGGCGATATCTTGGGCTGAGAGAAATGCAACCTCGATATCATCTAATCCAATCAAGCGGCCACGGTAGCCACGCTCCGAACCAATGCGCTCAATGCGATAGCCAGCTTTTACTAAAAGCTCTTGGGCCTGTTCCATCAGGCGGCCTTTGGACGGAATGCCAAGGATTAGCTTTTTCATTTCAGCACCGCCTGCAGGCGCTCGGCGTGAATGGCAAAGCCAAACGCTGGAATGCGCTCACTTGCGCCNNCCGCCTGCCACTACCACGCCGCCCACTTCGAGTTGAAACACAAAGCCGGTGTAATATTCAATCTCACGACCGAAGCTTGCCGAAAAACGCATGGCGTTGACATCAAGCCCTTGCTTATTAAAGGCAGCAAGTCTTTTGGCAAAGGACGACGCAGCGGCCTGATAATTTTTACCCGCGTCAACCGCGTTGAGTTTGGTGGACGCCGCAACCGCGTTGCCTGACAGATTCAAATGCCGCTCAATCAACTCAACGCTGGCAGGAGGCAATGGTGCTTCCGAACGATCCGCCAGTTTTTCTTGCAGCCGCTCAGAAACTTCTTCCACACTGCGGCTGCCTTGCTGTGGCAAATGATTTTGCGTCATCCAATTGGAGGCAAAATCGTCGCTCGCGTCAGTTGTCATGGCATCAACCGCAGCAGAAACACTGGTGCGCTTTTTAACTTGGCCGCCAGCAAAAGAATTCAGCAAATCGCCGAACGCCAGAGGCCGCCAAAACTGATGCTGCAAACGCCTGCGCCAACGCGTTGGCATGGGCACATCTTCCAGCAAACCAGCAAACAAGCCCACGTCACCAATGGTGATTTTCGGCGTTGGCGCACCTGCGGCTTTCACTGCGGCCACAGCCAGCTTTAACATCCGCGCTTCAACGCCGATGGAATCTTTCGCGCCAAACCATTCGAGGCCAACTTGCGTAAATTCTTGTGGGGAAAGCTTTTCATCAGGGAAACGAAAAGCCGTGCCCAAATAAGAATAGCGCGCCTCTTTGCTGAGTTTCTTGGCGTGGCTTAAATGAAAGCGGCAGGCAGGAACTGTGAGATCAGGCCGCAGGCAAAGCTCGCGCCCGTCAGGATCATTAAACACAAAAGTTCTTGAGCGAATATCCTCGCCAGAAAGTTCCAGAAAAATATCAGCAGGCTGAATAATATCGGGCGCAATCTGTTCAAATCCGGCGCGCCTGAACACCGCCATAATGGCAGCATTCTGCTTTTCCAGTGATGCGCGTTGTTGTGATGTACGGCCAGCCATCAGCCCAACATTTTTTTAACGGTTGCAACCAAATCTGCTTCTGGCACAGAAACTTGTGCCAAGCGTTGGCTGGCATATTCTTCGCGC
>PLXI01000228.1 GCA_003151375.1 Hyphomicrobiales bacterium | reverse complement strand
CCACGGTGGATTCAATCTTCATATTCCGCAACGCTTCTTCGGCTTTCATATATTCAAGCTGAAAACGAACGCCGCGAGTGGAATCACCCAATATAAAATCACTGTCAAGCGCAGCAAGCCTGTAAGCAGCGTCTTCCATTTGCGGTTTATTTGAAGGTCGTTCGTTAGACATCAAAATTCCTATCTTACAAATCACCAAGAATGGATTTCTTGGCCAAGGCTTTATATTGCGCTTGAGTGAAAGCAATCGGGTTGCCGCCAGCCGAAGGGTCTTTCACTGCCATGGCAGCAATTTCATCCAACCGCTTTGTGTCAATGCCAATGTCAGCCAGCTTGTGCGGAATGCCCAGATCCTTACGCAATTTTAAAATCCATTTCATGAAGCCATCAAAGCCGCCCTTGATGCCAAGATAGGCAGCAGCCTTGACAATGTCCTTCTCAATCACCTTGCGATTGGCCTTCAAAACATAGGGCATTACAATAGCATTCAACAAACCATGATGCGCATCATAGAGCCCGCCCAAAGGATGCGATAAAGCATGAATGGCACCAAGCCCGCGCTGAAAAGCCGTGGCCCCCATAGTTGAGGCCACCAGCATATTACCACGCGCTTCAAGATCATCGGGCTTCTTAACGGCTTTCAGCAAGTTGTCTTTTACTAACGCCATGCCTTCAAGCGCTATGCCCTTGGCCATAGGATGATAAAAAGGCGCACAATAAGCTTCCAGGCAATGTGCTAATGCATCCATGCCTGTTGCCGCCGTTAGTTTTGCCGGCAATCCAACCGTAAGTTCAGGATCAAGCAAGGCAACCTTGGGCATAATAGCAGGATGGAAGATGATTTTCTTTTCATGGGTTTCTGGATGTGTGATCACACTGGCTCGACCAACTTCTGATCCCGTGCCTGCAGTCGTGGGAACAGCGATAATAGGCGCAATGCGGCTGGCATCAGCTCTCGTCCACCAATCGTCAATGTCTTCCAAATCAAAAACTGAAATGCTTTGGCCGTGCATCAGCGCAATCATCTTGCCAATGTCCAAGGCCGAGCCACCGCCAAAGGCAATAACCCCGTCATGCATCCCTGCTTTAAACGCTTTAACACCGGCCAAAATATTGGCCTCCACTGGATTGGGTCGCACATCGGAAAACACCAACACTGGCAGCCCAGCAGATTTAATATCGGCCACCACTGTAGCCAGCATGGGCATTGCGGCGAGGCCGGGGTCTGTCACGAGCAACGGGCGTAAAATTCGATTGGCCTTGCATAACTCAGCCAATTCCTTCACGCGGCCCGCGCCAAATTTAACGGCGGTCGGATAATTGAAATTGCGGTTGGGTGTGGTCATAATATCGTCCTCAAATGAAAACTCTTGGGCCGTGTCAGGGCCTCATAGCCGATGCTGGAAAGTGTGGCCCCACGGCCTGTGTCTTTAACACCCGTCCAAGTGAGGGCGGGGTCAAGATAGTCACAGCGGTTCATAAACACCGTGCCGGTTTCAATTCTGTCGCCAATCGCCTTGGCGGCGGCGACATCTGCTGTCCAAATCGCGGCAGTGAGGCCGAATTCCGAATCATTCATCAGTTGAACAGCTTCCTCATCAGACGAAACCTTCATAATGCCGACAACCGGGCCAAAACTTTCATCGCGCATCACACTCATCTGATGGTTCACGTCGGTGAGGATTTGAGGAGCAAGATAGGGCGTGCCTTTCTTGTTGGCCGCAAACAGCTTCTCATCAATAAGTGCACGCGCACCGCCTCTAATGGCCGAGGCAATTTGCTTTCTCACAAAAGTGGCTGCATCCGCTTTAATCATGGGCCCCAGCGTCGTGGCTTCATCCAGCGGCGAGCCTAAAACATATTTTTTCGTCAGCTCAACTGCGCCTTCCACAAAATCCTTGTAGAGGTTCTTGTGCACATAGATGCGTTCAATGCCACAACAACTTTGGCCCGAATTGAAAAATGCGCCATCAACGAGATTCTCCACCGCATGCGCTAAGTTGGCGTCAGGCCGCACATAGGCGGGGTCTTTGCCGCCTAGCTCAAGGCCAACAGCAAGAAAATGTCCCGCCGCAGCGCGTTCAATGGCCTTGCCGCCGGGAACCGAACCGGTAAAGCACACCATATTTGCCAAACGGCCAGAGATCACTTCCGCTGCTTGATCATGGCTCATCACCAAATTGTGGAACAGACCTTTAGGCAATCCGGCTTTCTCAAAAACTTTTGCAAAACGCTCGCCGACCAACAGGGTGTGCGAAGCATGTTTCAACACCACGGCATTGCCTGCCATTAAAGCGGGAATAATGGAATTCACCGCTGTGAGATAAGGGTAGTTCCACGGAGCAATGGTGAACACCACACCCAAAGGCTCACGTTTGACGAAACGCTCAAAGCCCACTTTCAGCGCAGGCACCATATTGGCGAGAGACACTTCGGCAATGGAAATCATGTGTCGCGCACGTTCTTCAAAACCGCTNNAAACCGCGAAGCTCCCCCGCACCGTAGCGCGCCGGGCGGCCCATGCTCATGGCCAATTCAGGAACGATGTCATCCTTCATGGCCAACATGGCATCCACCGCAGCGGAGCAATATTTCGCCCGCTCAGCTATGCTCAATCGAGCCCAAAGTTTCTGCACATCTCGCGCGGCGGCAAAGGCGCCAGCGATCTCTTTTTTTGAGGCTATCTTGCGCTTGGCCACAACAGAACCATCCGCCGGGGAAATAGAGGTGATAATATTCGCCATGATCAATACCGTTCAAACCCGCGCTTCAATTCCAAATCGGTGATGCGGCGATCAAACTCAAACTGTTCCCACTTCGCCGTGTGAACATAGTGATCCACCACGTCATCACCCATTGCCCCACGCAAGAATTTAGATTCATCCAGCAACCTTGTGGCATCACGTAAGGTTTTTGGAATCTCGCGCAGCTTGCGTGATGTGTCATAAACATCGCCGGATGAAACCGCCTCAAGATCCATCTTCTTTTCAATGCCATCAAGACCTGCCGCAATCAGTGCTGCAAAAGCCAGATAAGGGTTGAGATCGGCCCCGCCCACGCGGCATTCCACACGAATGGCTTTGCTGTCTGCCCCGCAGATGCGGAAGCCAGCTGTGCGGTTATCAAAACTCCACACCGCGCGTGTGGGCGCGAAAGTGCCCACCATGAAGCGCTTGTAGGAGTTGATATAAGGCGCCAGAAAATAGGTAATCTCACTGGCATGAGCGAGCTGGCCCGCAAGATAGTGTTTCATCATGGCGCTCATGCCGTGATCGCCAGCCTTGTCATTGAAATGTGCCGTCTTGCCATCGGCAGACCATAGCGATTGGTGAATATGCGAAGAATTGCCAGCAAGGCCATAGTCCCACTTAGCCATAAAGGTCACGGCTTTGCCCAATGAATGCGCAATTTCTTTTGCACCATTTTTGATGATCACATGCGCATCCGCCATGCGCAGAGCCTCATCATATTTCACATTGATCTCTTCTTGCCCTGGGCCCCACTCGCCCTTGGAATTCTCAACAATGATACCTGCCCCCGCAAGACCGTTGCGCAATGCCCGCATATAGGGTTCATCACGCGTGGTGTGCATGATAGAATAATCTTCAATGTGATAGTTGGAACCCTTGAGGCCACGCAGGCCCTTGGCCTGAATCTCATCATAAGATTCATCAAACAAGAAAAATTCAAGCTCCGAAGCCATATAGGCCTTCATCTTCATGGCATCGAGACGAGCGAGCTGCTTTTTCAAAATCCCGCGCGGACTATGCGGCACATCCTTATGCGTGTGATGATCAAGAATATCACATAGCACCAAAGCCGTACCCGGCACCCAAGGTGTAACGCGCAAAGTGCTCATGTCGGGTTTCAAAACGAAATCGCCGTAACCCTTTTCCCAAGAAATCGCTTTGTAGCCCGGCACCGGCTCCATCTCGATGTCAACACCCAGAAGATAATTGCAGGCGTGGGTTTCTTCATAAGCCCCATCCACAAAATACTGTGCGTGAAAGCGCTTGCCCATCAGCCGGCCCTGCATATCTGCAAAGGCTACAACAACTGTGTCAATCGTCCCGGCCTTAACTTCGGTTTTCAGCTCCGCCAAGCTCAACATACCAGAACTCATTTTGTATCTCCCAACCTTGTGCGATCAATTGCCTTAGCTATTTTGGCAAGTGGCCCCGCCAAATGCTTTGCCCATTCCATTTGTCCTGAATGACTTTCAATCAGGTCATTGCAAATTTCAATCATCAAATGCTGCATCCCCCGCGCATAGCCATGCACATTCATCAGATGCATGACACCGTTAGCAGGCCCATAGGGTTCGTTGAACAGAGTAACAAAGGTTTCGGGCCCAGCGCCAAAAGCCTGCGCCATTCTATCATCGCGGTCAAACAACAAACCAAGATCAACTTCGCGTCTCTTGCCATGATAAATCCGTGTAAAAGAATGAATGGAAACCACCGCAGTGGGCGTGTTTCTTGCGGCGCGCCCGTCCAGCATAACTTCCAATGCACGGTGAAAGGGGCGGTAAATTTCTGAAATTCGTTGTTGTTTTTGCGCCGCCGTCAAATTTCTATTGCCGGGGATGCTGAAAACTTCGCTTAACTCAGGCATGGCGGAAGCATGCTCTGGTGCGCGGTTGCAATCATAGATCAACCGCGAATAGCGATTGAGGATGAGTGGCGCGTCCAGCAACTGCGATAACGCCCGCGCCACACCTGCCGCGCCAATATCATACGCAATATGGCGCGTAAGTTCAGCTTCGCTCAAACCCAGCCCATTGAGCACGGCCGGAATGTGATTTGAGGCATGTTCACAGACCAAAACGATGGGCGATGTCCCTTTGGCATTTACCCATTCAAAAGCCTGTTCAGTTTCACTTACGATTCTCATTT
>PLXI01000009.1 GCA_003151375.1 Hyphomicrobiales bacterium | reverse complement strand
GCTGGTTGCGCATCATGAAGTCGTCATCGCGTCCGGCCTGAATGCGATGGCGCTGGCGGAGCAGTTCGGTGATGCCGTTTTGCACCTCAGTCATTTGCTCGGCGGTGGCCGCCTGCACGTTGATCATGCGGAGCATGGTCACGCCGGCAAACCGCTTCATGCCGGTCGTGTACGGCACGATGACGGTGTCGTCCTGGTCGGAGCCAAACATGGAAGCACCCTTGGGCTTGAGTACGCCGAGCACTTTCATGGGTACGTTCTTGATGCGGATGGTCTTGCCCACCGGGTCCTCCTCCGGGAAGAGGTGGTCGGCGGTGGTCTTGCCGAGGATGCAAACCTTGGCGGCGGCGCGCACGTCGGCGTCCGTGAACATCGACCCGTCTTCGAGGTCCCACACGCGAAGCGTGAGGTAACCCACGCCCTCGCCCATGACCGACGTGCTCCAGTTGTTGTTACCCGCCATGAGTTGCGCGCCGCTGCGCACCTCCGGGCTAACAACGGAGACGCCGGACACTTCTTTCTCGATCGCGAGGGCATCCTCAACGGTCAGCGTGCCGGCGCCGCCGGACCCGCTATAAACGCCGCCGCGGTTGATGCTGCCGGCGAAAACCATGATCACGTTTTGGCCCAGCGCAGCAATGCGGGCCTGGACCTGGGCCTTGGCGCCGTTGCCGATGCCCACCATGGCGATGACCGCGCCGACGCCAATGATGATGCCCAGCATGGTGAGAATCGTCCGCATCTTGTTGCGGCGCAGCGCGCGGAAGGCGGCTTTTACAATGACGAAATAACGCATGGGTCAACTGTCCAAAGCCTAAAGTCTGAAGTCTAAAGTCCAAGGCCGGGAGGCCGAAGGCTTGAATCGTGTTGGAAGCGTCATGGTGCTCGTTCCTTGGGGCTAGCTGGTCAACTGCGCGGCCTTTTCTTCCTCCTGCAATCGGCGCAATTCGGTTTCGGCGCGCAGGCGATTGGAGACCAGCGTGTCGCCCACCACTTTGCCATCGCGCATGACGACCATCCGCTTCGTGTATTGGGCGATGTCCAGCTCGTGGGTGACCATGACGATGGTCATGCCCAGGTCGTTGAGCTTCTGGAACACGCCCATGATGTCGATGCTGGTACGAGTGTCGAGGTTGCCGGTCGGCTCGTCGGCCAGCAGCAGGGACGGCTCGTTGGACAGCGCGCGGGCAATCGCCACACGCTGCTGCTGGCCACCAGAAAGCGTGGCCGGATAGGCATCCATTTTCTCAGATACACCCACCTTGGACAAATAGTGCATGGCGCGTTCTTTGGCTTCTGCACGTGAAAGTTTCAAAACATGAACCGGCGCTTCCATCACATTTTGCAATACCGTCATATGCTGCCACAAATTGAAATTCTGAAACACCATGCCTAATTGTGTGCGAAGCCGCATCAGCTGGCGCGCATCAACTGCGTGCAGATTGCCATCGGTGCGCGGCTCCATCACCAATTCTTCATTGCCAATAACTATGCGACCACGTGAAGGCCGCTCAAGAAAATTAATGCAGCGTAGGAACGTACTCTTGCCGGATCCGGAAGCCCCAATAAGCGAAATCACTTGGCCTTTGCGCGCAACCAAGGAAACACCCTTCAAAACCTCCACCGGCCCGAAGCTCTTGTGAAGGTCCTGCACCTCAATCATTCGCGGTGCGTCAGGCTGTTTCAACATGTTCCCTTTTTGCAAGTCCTCACGCAAAACCAACCAAACAAAATACGCTGTAATTACTGCAAGAAAAGGCGCGCTGCTTGCTGGTGTACAAATCGTAATGCTGGAATATCCACTGCAACCGGCGTGCCGTCAACCAGCCTCCATCGCCCCGCAACCATCACGCGATCTGCGTTGTGTGCACCGCATAGAACGAGTGCTGCAATTGGATCACCAGCGCCGGAAAAACGCAGCTCGTCCAATTTAAAAAAGGCCATATCCGCTTGTTTACCAACAGCAATTTCACCAATGTCGTCCCTGCCTAAGCATTGAGCAGAGCCTTTGGTGGCCCAGCGCAGCACATCAAGATGCGTAACCTGTTGCCCATAGGTTAATCGGTTCAACATGAGCGCATGGCGCACACCTTCCATCAAATTTGAAGAATCATTGGATGCGGAACCATCCACGCCAAGGCCCAAAATTGCACCTGCATCTTCTAGCTCGCAGGTCCGGCAACGGCCGGAGGCCAACACCATGTTAGATGTTGGGCAGTGACAAATGCCAACTTTGTGTTTGGCCAATCGCGCAATATCGCTGTCATTGAAATGAATGCCATGCGCCAACCACGTGCGCGCATTCAGCCAGCCGCAATCTTCGAGATAATCGAGGGGCCGCATTTTGAATGTGGCTAAACAAAACTCATCTTCATCATGAGTTTCTGCCAAATGCGTGTGCAAACGGCAATCATGCTTTGCACTCAGTGTTGCTGTGTCACGCATCAATTCGCGGGTTACTGAAAAGGGCGAGCAAGGTGCCAAAGCAATTTGGATTTGTGCACCAGCACCTCGCTCATGATATTTGCCAATCACCCGCTCGCTGTCAGCTAAAATCGTATCGTGATCTTGCACCACTGAATCAGGTGGCAAGCCACCATCCTTTTGTGACAGGTTCATCGAACCGCGGGTGACAGTCATCCGCATGCCCAACTTGCGCGCTTCGTCCACTTGGATATCCATCGCATCATCAAGACCAGCGGGGAAAACATAATGATGATCGGATGTCGTGGTAACGCCACTCATCATCAACTCAGTCAGCGCCAGCCGGGTGGCAATCCGATGCGCCTCAGGGTTTAACCGCGCCCAGATCGGATAAAGCGCTTTCAACCAATCAAACAATTCTTTGTTGATGGCATTTGGATGAGCGCGGGTGAGTGTTTGATAAAAGTGATGATGCGTATTGATCAACCCCGGCAAAACCACATGAGCCGAGGCATCATATATCTGCTCATGCACTGGCGTTGCACTACGCTTAACCAGTTCTACAATCACGCCGTTCTCAACAACAATGCCGCCCTCAGCGCCATCAGCCAAAATCGCCAAAGGGCTTTTGATCCACAGTTTCATGGCGCAATATCTCCGCGTTTCCATTGCTCATGGGTGGCGTGGCGAAAATCTTCAAACCGCCCTGCATCGATGGCATCGCGAATACCTTGCATGAGGGATTGATAATAAGCGATATTAGCCCAGCTCAACAGCATCATGCCCAGTAGCTCTCCAGCGCGGATCAGATGGTGCAAATATGCCCGCGAATACAGTGATAAAGCCGGGCATGGATGCGCTTCATCCAGCGGGCGCTTATCACTTGCATGTTTGGCATTGCGCAAATTGATTTTGCCAAAGCGCGTGAATGCTTGACCATGGCGGCCTGATCTTGTTGGCATCACGCAATCAAACATAT
>PLXI01000292.1 GCA_003151375.1 Hyphomicrobiales bacterium | reverse complement strand
CCGAAGCGCCAGCAATAAGCCGCTTGGGCCAGCACCTATAATAAGGATTGGCGTATCAGTCATGGCAAACTCCATTCACGCGGGTGGTGCGCGTTATATCAATAGCACATAGCAGCTCAAACAAAATGATGTACGCCCCTCAAATTTTGCTTGGCGCGGCGTAAAACTGCGCTATAAGCCCGCCAAACTCAGATCTTAAACAGGAGTGCCTCATGGCCAAAAAAGTTCGCGTCGCAATCAATGGCTTCGGCCGCANNGGTATCAATGGCTTCGGCCGCATCGGGCGCAATATCTTGCGCGCCATTCATGAATCGGGCCGTCAAGACATTGAAGTCGTTGCCGTAAACGATCTGGGGCCTGTAGAAACCAATGCCCATTTGCTGCGTTTTGACTCGGTTCATGGCCGCTTCCCTCACGAAGTAAAAGTCGAGGGCGACATGATCAACGTCGGTTCTGAAAAGTTCAAGGTCACCGCCCACAAAGACCCAGCCACTCTTCCTTGGAAGGAATTGGGCGTGGATATCGCCATGGAATGCACTGGCATTTTCACATCAAAGGAAAAGGCCTCGGCTCACTTGACCGCAGGTGCCAAGCGCGTGATCGTATCTGCGCCTGCTGATGGGGCTGATCGGACCATTGTTTATGGTGTGAATCACATGAGCCTCACCAAGGACGACATGGTGATCTCCAATGCGTCATGCACCACCAATTGCTTAGTACCTGTGGTGAAGGTGCTTCATGATGCCATCGGCATTGAAAAGGGTATGATGACCACCATCCACTCTTACACCAATGACCAGCCATCGCTTGATCAAATGCATAAAGACCTCTACCGCGCCCGCGCTGCGGCTTTGAGCATGATCCCAACATCAACGGGTGCCGCCAAGGCAGTTGGCCTTGTGATGCCAGAGTTGAAAGGCAAGCTGGACGGCATTTCGGTTCGCGTGCCAACCCCTAACGTTTCGGTGGTGGATTTGAAGTTCATCGCCAAGCGCGCCACCACGGTGGAAGAAATCAATAATGCCATCAAGGCCGCCTCCGCCAGCGGCACGCTGAAAGGCATTCTCGGTTTCACCGACAAGCCAAATGTGTCGATCGATTTCAACCACGATCCACGCTCTTCGATTTTCCATTTGGATCAGACCAAGGTTATGGACGGCACGTTTGTTTCCATTCTGTCCTGGTATGACAATGAATGGGGTTTCTCAAACCGCATGAGCGATACGGCTGTGCATTTTGCTAGCCTGATCTAAATTCGTTTTTGCCCTTTTTCCGGGTAGGATCTTCAACGAGGGCCAGCGTCAAAACGCTGGCCTTTTACGTTTCGCCACCCTTGACGCGGCACCACGACTCCGATTGTCTGCTGTGCGATTGGGGAGCATGGGCATGAGCGCGATATTTCAGAACAAGTTTGGGAATTGGGTGCTGGCACTTACATCCGTGCTTTGTGCGTTTACTTGGATGCCTAGTGCCAACGCTCAAGATGCCGACTCTCGGATAACGGGCTCGTGCACGCCTCGCACCCAAGATCAAGGACCTTGGGATTGTAAGATAAATAAGCTGATCAGAAACGATTGCTTGGGTATAAAATCGAACGCTTATGATGAAGTTTGGAGATTGGTTCGCAACTCAGATGAAGCAGCAATCTTATTGAAATCGATGTACTTGAACTTGGGAGGGCCGGTAAAGTTTTCACAATGGCTGGGTTGTCAAGGTTTTGACTATGTTCAAATGTTTAGTCCGCAAGCCGACTCCTCCAATGCGCCAACCATGTTTAATAGGGGCGTAACTGTTCACTTCGGCATTTCTTACAGCCGCGAAAATCCTCCATTTCCAATTTTCTGGTTAACTTACTTCCTCACCACGGGCGGTGACTTCGAAATCGACATCGATAAATTCGGACAAATCAAAAATATTCAATATATATCGAACAGCATATTCTAGTTCTGGGGGAACGCGAAATGACGATAACGAATGGAGTGGCGGCACTTACAGCCCTGCTTTGGGCGTTTACCTCAATGCCAGGCGCAAACGCGCAAGAAGCTGACCCGCGCATAACAGGCTCGTGCACGCCGCGCACTCAAGATCAGGGGCCTTGGGATTGTAAGATCACGAAATTTATTAGGGTTGAAAACCAGACAAACAAATCCACAAACTTCGATGAGGTCTAGAAATCTGCTCGAAATGTCGATGAAGCAACCGAACTATTAAAGACAACGTACTTGAAATTGGGTGGACCAACAAAGTTTTTTCAGTGGCTTTCTGGCCAAGGATTTACTTATGTCCAAATGTTTAGCCCAAATATCGAATATCCAAATTCTGAGAAAGAGGGATCAATTCGTATGGGTATTTACTTTGTCCCTAAGACCTCGCCAATTCCTGTTACTTGGGACGCCTATCTTTTCGCATATGGAGCCTTTTGCCAAATCGATATAGATAACTTCGGGCAAATCAAAAAAATAAAATACCAATACATTTACGAATAGTTTTGAGTATCCAGCCTGACAACAATGAATGGGGCTTCTCAAACCGCATGAGCGATACGGCTGTGCATTTTGCGAGTTTGATTTAATAAGACTCCTACCTATGGGAGAATAATGAGGGCCAGCGTGCAAGCGCTGGCCTTTTCGTTTTTAAACCTTGCGCTTATTCAAACTCAGCCGCGCTTCAAAACCGCTGTCTTTGCCAGTTGCTGGTGAGATGAGTTCTAACTTGCCCATGGCTTGGTTCATGATCGTATCAACGATCGCAAGGCCGAGGCCTGCTCCTTCGGTTCGGCTTTGGCCACGCGCGAAACGCTGTTTCAATTTCGCCAGCATTTCAGGTGCCACCACTGGGCCATCATTGATGACGCGGATCACATTTCCTGGCTCGAGCCACAGCTCAACCACGCCACCAACAGGTCCGTGCTTGGCAGCGTTATCGAGAAGATTGCGCATCGCTATAGCAAAGGCATCCATATCCATTCGGGCGATGAGCGTTGCGTCTTTAGCCTTCACATATTTTAGTCGATTAGGATTACCCAACTGATGGGTAAAATCAGCCATCACCAGATCAAGCGCTGGCATGAGATCAACATCTTGTGGGCTCGGCCCAACGCCAGCATCGACGCGCGAAATCTGCATCAGCTTTTCAGCCAGTGACGATAGCCGTTTCAAGGTGACTTCTAAATCACGGGCACGATTTTGGTCTGATGGACTTTTGAGTTCGGCAATCATGCGCTGGGTTTGGGCCAAAGCGCCCGCAATTGGCGTGCGCAATTCATGGGCACTATTGGCTGCAAAATGCCGCTCAGCATCGAGTGCTAATCGTAAACGCTCAACCAACCGTGCAACTGCTTGGGCGATGGGGCGCAGCTCATTGGGCTGGCCAGAAATATCGAGCGGCGCAAGGTTTTTCCCCCCTCGCTGCGCAATGGCACTGCTAAGATTTTGCACGGGCCGCAGCGTGCCGCGCACCGTCAGCCATATGATAAGAATGTTGAGTGGGATAAGCCCCACCAAAGGCCACAGCATGGCTTTGGCGCTGTTGCTCATGGCGTGCCAACGTTCACGCGTGGTTTCGGCTATGGTGATGGTTAAGCCCGTTGCATTGTCAGTGTAGGTGAAAAGGCGATAGCCGCCCACCGTGCTGAGGCCCGAAGCCGGCGCTAAGTCATAAGGCACGGACGGCGCATCGTGGCTGCGAAACACAATGCGGCCTTTGGCATCGCGCAGTTGATAGCTCAGATATTCATTTGGGTTGTCGGTGGCGCGCTCAACGGCGCGGGCATCGTCTTCTTCATGGCCCAATATAGCATCTGCGGCCAGTGGCAAAAGCCGCCTGCCCGCCTGCTCCAATGATCGGTCAAAGGCTTCATTGAGTTCATGATTGGAAACATAAGCGGCGTAAGCGGTAGCGCCACACCAGATTAATGTTGTGCCCAGCGTGAGAATAATGATGAGCCGCGCGGTGATTGACTGCAGAAACTGGCGATTGCGAAACATGTTCAACTGCTCACCCGATAGCCAGCGCCGCGCACCGTTTTAATCACATCAGATCCCAACTTTTTGCGCAAACGGCTGACATAAACTTCCACAGCGTTGCTGTCTATTTCTGCACCAAATTCATAGAGTGAATCTTCAATCGCGGATTTGGCGATCATCATATTGGGGTGGCGCGCCAAGCGTTCCAACACTGCCCATTCACGCGCAGTTAAATCAACCGGCTTGCCCTTCACACAAACGATGCGGCGGGCCAGATCGAGTTCAACTTTCCCCAAACGTAAAAGCGGGTTGGCATTGCCGCCATAGCGTCTGGCCACGGCGGCGGCGCGGGCGGTTAATTCGCTGAGATCAAAAGGTTTCACCAGATAATCATCAGCGCCACTGTTGAGGCCTTCAATGCGTGAGGCAATCTGATCCTGGGCGGTGAGAATAATAACAGGCACAGTGTTGCCACGGCTGCGAAGGCCACGCAAAAAAGTTAACCCATTCCCGTCGGGCAAATTGAGATCTAATAAAATCAGTTCATAGGCCGTGGTGGCCAATGCCTCATTTGCGTCATCAAGGCGTGTCATCAGGTCTATGCCATAGCCGAGCGAGGCGACATGCTCTCGCACGGCACCACCCAAAACACGGTCATCCTCAATCAGCAAAACGCGCATGAAACCTCTTAACCCCCGTTTCTATATAGGCCAATGAGCTTACGCCAGCCTGAAAGAAATTTTCGAGGCCGTTCAGGTTGCTGTCAGGTCGGCTGGTTAGATTGGGTGCAATCAAGTTCCTTATTCAAAGTGAGAAAATTATGCACATCTATTCTAAGTCGATTGCCGCCCTTCTATTCTCCACCGCAGTTTTTGGATTAAGCACCATTACTTTGGCACAAGCGGTCCCTCCGCGCTTGACCCAAAGTGAATCCGTTCTGCCTGTGCCACTCTTGGTCAAAAATATTCAGTACACGGATGGTGTCTATGTTGGCCCTATTACGGATGCTTATTATGGTCCTATGCAGGTTCAGGTGACGGTTAAAGGCGGCCGCATCGTTGCAGTTGAAGCTTTGCAATATCCAGATCATCGCAGCACCAGTCGCGCCATCAATGATGATGCGTTGCCTATTCTTCAGCAGGAAGCGATCGCAGCCCAGAGCACTCGTATTAATGCTGTGTCTGGCGCCACGCTGACGAGCCGTGCCTATTTGCAATCTGTTGCAGCTGCACTGCGCCAAGCTGGCGGTTGATTGAAACACTGAACTGCAATGACCCAAGAAACCAAAATCATAATGGGCATGCCTATCACCGTTGAGATCGTTGATTCTATGGCAGGCAGAATTATGGACGAGGTCTTCGCTTATTTCAGGGGCGTCGATCAACGCTTCAGCACCTATAAGCCAGAGAGCGAAATCACTGCTTTTAACCAAGGGCTGATTACGACTGTACAGCTGAGTGCTGAGATGCAAGAGGTTTTGACCCTTGCTGAACAAACCAAACATGAGACCAATGGCTATTTTGATATTCGCCGCGCCGATGGAACGCTCGATCCTTCCGGCATTGTCAAAGGTTGGGCCATTCGCAACGCGGCGCGGCTGATCGAAGAGCATGGCGTTGAGAATTATTTCGTTGAAGCGGGCGGCGATATTCAAAGCGGTGGCAGGCCCGCAGATGATCAAGAGTGGAAGTTCGGCATTCGCAATCCATTTGACGAGAGCCAGATCATCAAGGCCTTGGCGCCGCGCGGAAAGGGCATCGCCACCTCAGGCACTTCAGCGCGCGGCCAACACATTTACAATCCACATCACATGAACAATCCAATTGAAGATATCGTTAGCCTCACCGTCATTGGCGCAAATGTTCTGGAGGCAGATCGTTTTGCCACAGCCGCCTTTGCCATGGGACGGGCTGGAATTCATTTCATTGAAAAGACCCCCGGATTGGAAGGATACCTCGTTGATACGCAAGGTATGGCAACTCTCACCCGTGGCTTTGGAGCTTATGTCACACCATGAATGCCATTCTTGATCGCGCCCTCAATTTCATCACCATGTACCGGCTGACGCTTTATTATACGGCCGCGCTTGCGATTGTTGCCTTTGGTTTTGGGCTTTTTAAATTGGTTGCGCCCGATCCAACCGCGCTGTGCTTTTCGCTTGTGCTCATTACAGCCACTTGCTGGTTCGTTAACCGCTTGTTTGCGGCCTATTTGAACGTGCCAGTGAATACCGAATCCATTTATATCACGTCGCTCATTCTGGCGCTGATTATGCCACCTGTTGTTGCCACAGATTTTCTTGGCGTTGCCGGGTTAATGCTCGCTTCAATAGTGGCCATCGCTTCCAAATTTCTGTTGGTGATTGGCCGCAAACACATTTTCAATCCGGTGGCGATTGGCGTGGTGGCCTCGGCTCTTTTGCTAGATCACCCCGCGACTTGGTGGGTTGGCGGCAACTTACCACTTCTGCCCCTTGTGCTTGTTGGTGGTTTACTGGTGACCCGCAAACTGCAACGCTTTGACATGGTGGGCATCTATATTCTGGCCAATGTGGTGGCAACGTTGCTCACCACAGAAGTTGCGATGTATGGTGAGGCGTTGAAGGAAACGCTGATCTATTCCCCACTTCTGTTTGCAGGTTTTGCCATGCTCACAGAACCACTGACAGCGGCGCAAGGAAAAATTCCACGTTTGATTTATGGCACCATTATCGGCACGCTCTCATCGCCCAACATTCATATCGGCAACTATTATTCCACGCCGGAAGTGGCTTTTCTGATCGGCAATATCTTTGCATTCCTCGTTAACCCTNNACCGGGCAATATCTTGATTGGACGCTTGACGTTGCCTACCCAGATGATCGTGGCAACCGCCGCCCCTTCACCATCGCTTCAGCGCCCACCGAAGATGAGGTTCGCCTTGGTGTAAAATTTTATCAGCAACCCAGCGCTTTCAAAC
>PLXI01000113.1 GCA_003151375.1 Hyphomicrobiales bacterium | reverse complement strand
TATCAGCGATTGGGTCAAGCATCCGGCCCAGTGCCGATTGCTGCTGCCAAATCCGCGCCAGATACCCATCAAGAAAATCCGTTGCGGCCGCCACGACATAAATCGCCAGCGCCAGCCAACGTTCAGCATTGGTGCCATGCACAATCAAGCCCGCGAGCACAGGCACAGCCGCAATGCGCCCGTAAGTAAGCACATTGGGCCACCACCAGATTTTTTCACCAGCTACACGCCGCGCTGATTGCTCTGCCATTTCTTAATTCCCTTGGTGGAAGTGATCGAAAATGAGTTGCGCCAAAACTTCGTTCACACCTTCAACCGACTCCAAATCAACCACATTGGCCCGCGCCACAGCTTTGGCCGAACCAAAGGCCGTGAGCAAGGCCTTCTTGCGCCTAGGGCCTATGCCCGCAATCTCGTCCAACGGGTTGAGTGCGATGGCACGTGTTCGCCTTGCGCGGTGGGAGCCAATGGCAAAACGATGCGCCTCATCGCGCAGGCGTTGAATATAATATAACACAGGATCGCGCGCCTCCAGCATGAAAGAGTTGCGCCCAACCATATAAAAATGCTCGCGCCCCGCGTCACGATCAGGGCCCTTGGCGATGCCAACAATAGGCATATCATGCAGGCCCAAATCATCCATCACACCGCGCGCAGCAGAAAGCTGGCCCAGCCCACCATCAATCAACACCAACCCCGGCCAGTTGGTTGAGGTTTCGGATTCTTGCTCATCGCCATGTTCTTTCAACAACCGCGTGAAGCGCCGTGTCAGCATTTCGCGCATCATGCCAAAGTCGTCGCCCTTCAGGTCTTCACTATCCATATTGAATTTACGGTATTGGCCTTTAATGAAACCATCTGGCCCGGCAACAATCATCGCGCCAACCGCATGCGCACCTTGTATGTGGCTATTGTCATATACCTCAATACGGTTTGGAACTGAGGCCAAATCGAAAACTTTCGCCACACCTTCCAACAATTTCGTCTGTGATGACGTCTCGGCCATCTTGCGGCCCACGGCTTCACGCGCATTGGTGGCTGCATGTTCCACCAGTGATTTTTTTGTGCCGCGCTGTGGCACAAAGATTTCAACTTTGTGCCCAGCCTGCGCCGTGAAGGCCTCTTCCAACAATTCACGTTCAGCGACATCATCAGACAGGAGCAACTGCGCGGGCACTTGCTTGTCATCATAAAACTGGGCGATGAAGCTTTCGAGTAACTCAGGCACCTCGATGGTTTTGTCGGCTTTGGGAAAATAGGCGCGCCCGCCCCAATTCTGACCAGAGCGAATGAAAAACACCTGCACACAAAATTGCCCGCCCTCTTGAGCAAGACCAAACACATCAGCCTCATCCACGCCTTCTGGGTTGATGTCTTGCGTCGCGGTAACAAAACTCAACGCGCGAATGCGGTCCCGCAAGCGGCCTGCATCTTCAAAGTTCATGGCCTCAGAGGCCGCTTCCATGTCACGCGCTAACAGAGCTTTCACCTCATTGCTTTTGCCGGTCAGAAACCCTTCCGATTCGCCCACTAAGGCATCATATTCGGGTTTGGCAATGAAACCCACACAAGGCGCAGAGCAGCGTTTAATTTGATGCAATAAACATGGCCGTGTTCGGTTAGAATAAACACTATCATTACAGCTTCTTAAAAGGAATGCTTTCTGTAAAGTATTAAGCGCATTATTCACCGCACCTGCTGAAGCAAAGGGGCCATAGTAACTTCCCTTTCGACTGCGCGCGCCGCGATGTTTAGTGAGCTGCGCAAATTCATGATCCTTGGCAATGAGGATATAGGGAAAGCTTTTATCGTCGCGCAAAAGCACATTGAATTTCGGCTTCAGCTTTTTGATGAAATTGGCTTCAAGCAACAACGCTTCTGCCTCTGAGCCCGTCACCACAAATTCCATGTGGCGAGTGAGGGAGATCATCAAGGCAGTGCGGTAATTGTGGCCTTGGCCACGCGCATAGTTTGAAACACGATTTTTGAGGTTTCGGGCTTTTCCGACATAAAGCGCTTCGCCCTTGTCATCAAACATACGATAAACACCAGGCTTGGACGGAAGCCTGGTTACAAAATCCGCGATCAGTTCAGCACCTATGAGGGGTGTTTCAGCCATGGCGGTGATGTGGCCTCACAACCGGCCTCTTTCAATCTCTACGCCGACACTTTTTGCATTAGGGATGATATCGGGCTTTTCAATGCGCACCCGCGCCGCCACAACGCGCTTATCTTTGAGACAGGCATCAGCGAATTTCTCAGCCAAGGTTTCAACCAAATTCACATGGCCTTCAGCCACAATCGTCTCGCATTTTGTTACGATGATTGCATAAGAAACCACATGGCTGATGTCATCAGGCATTGGCCCATCTGATTCCTGCACCGATAAATCGATGTTCACCACAATACGTTGCGGCTTTAGTTTCTCCGCATCGTGAATGCCGATCAGCGCCAGCATTGTCAGATCGCGCACAAACACATGGCGAATACGCGCACCAGCATTGGCCACGTGCTTAGAAAATTGGGTTGGAGCGCTCATTCATTCACCTCAACAATATCCTTGGTTTTCCACAACAAATGCTGCCCACCATCCAGTGCAATCATTTGCCCAGTCAACGCCGGTTGTGACAAGATGAACTTTGCCGCTGCCGAAATTTCTGCTGGCGACGTGCCGCGTTTAAGCAATGTCAAGCTTTCCTGCCGCGCAAAACTGGCATCGCTCATCCGCGCCGATGGCAGTGCTGGGCCAGGCCCAATAGCGTTGACACGAATGCGCGGGGCCAGCGCCTGCGCCAAAGTTTGCGTGGCTGTCCATAAAGCCGATTTCGACACAGTATATGAGAAAAACCTTGGGTTAAGCTTCAGCACACGCTGATCTATAATATTGATAATGTTACCAAATGTTCCGACGGGAAGCGCGCCGGCAAAAGCTTGCGACAGCATCACGGGGGCACGCAAATTGATATCCATATGCCGCCCCCACGAGGCCGCAGAAACTTCACCAACTTCATCCTCTTCAAAAATCGAAGCGTTGTTGATGAGCACTGAAAGGGAGCCAAGCTGCTCTACAGCGGCACCAACCAAACGTTCCCCGATGTCCGCCTCGGCCAAATCACCTTGCAACAGCGCAACCTTGCGACCCTGTTTACGAATGTCCGCCGCGACAATCTCGGCTTCATCACGTGATGAATTGAAATGCAACGCAATGTCATAGCCATCCGCAGCAAGATCAAGTGCCAACTGCCGGCCAATACGCCGCGCCGCACCAGTGATGAGAGCTGCGCCCTTGGTTCTGTCATTCATGTTTGACCAGCCTCATTAAATCTTCGCGGGTTGAAGTGAAATCACTCACGATCCAATAATCCTCAGCCTTTTGCAGCGCTGCTCCCATATCTGGCCCAGCCTGAAAGCCAACGCTGAGTAAATCTTTACCCGTCAACGGCAGCACCGGCTTTGCCCAGCGATCAGCCAAACGCAGCAGCTTTTTCCATTTGGCATCCGCCAGTGAAGCGCGTGATCTAGCCCAAGACAATGAGACGCTATCGCGCCAAGCCTGCGGGCCTAAATGATAAAGCAAGGCGCGGCGTTCTTTCTCACGCAGTGAAAGCGTGATCTGTGGCGCAGATATGGCCGCTTTAATGCGATCAGCTTCAGCATTGGACAAGCGCAATTTCTCTTTCAAGTTTTCTGGCTCCTTGGCCAGAGCCATCAACCGCAAAATATCATCCGAGGGCAGACGCTTCATCACCCGCCATTCATCAGTATACGGAATAATTTGCCCCAGAACGCCAGCTTTCGCCATCACTTGCAAAGCCGCCACTGCGCCTTGCGCCACTAGCAACTTCAACAGCTCTTGGCGCAACCTTTCAGCCGAAATTTGCGTGAGCCCTTTGCGCAATTTTTTGCAGGCCGCCAGACCTTTAGCGTCAGGCCTGCCCTTGCCATAAGCGGCATGAAAACGAAAGAAGCGCAAAATCCGTAAATAGTCTTCTTCGATGCGCTGTGCGGCCACTCCAACAAACCTGATTCTTTTTCTGCGTATATCGGCATAACCATTTGTAAAATCGTATAATTTTCCCCTTGCATCGCAATACAAAGCATTGATGGTGAAGTCTCTTCTGGCTGCATCTTCTTCAAAGCTTTTAGTGAACAAAACCACGGCATGACGGCCGTCTGTTTCAACATCGCGGCGCAATGTCGTCACCTCGAAAGCGGCAGCCCGGTTGACCACTGTCACGGTGCCATGCTCGAGCCCGGTGGGATGAACCCCAAAGCCCGCACCACGCGCCAATTGCACCACATCGGTTGGTGAAAGTGTAGTCGCCAAATCCACATCACTGATGGGGCGTTTCATCAAAGCATTACGCACTGCACCACCAGCAATGCGGGTTTGCCCACCAGTGTTCAGCACGCCCAAAACTTTTTGCAAGCGCGGCTCGTTCAACCATTTTTCACGCGCCAAGCTGGGTAATTTACGCATAGAGCCTTTCATGCAAATTCCTTATCATACCCGCCGTTGCGCCCCAAATATATCTCTCACCAAATGGGTAAACATAAAAATGCCGTGTCAAGCCATTGAACGTGCGCGTGTGAGTTTGGCAATTCGCACCATCCATTAGAAAAGCCAAGGGCACCTCAAAAATTTCTGCCACTTCGCCTGCATCGGCGGCCAATACACACTGCGGCGAAACCAAAGCCACAACTGGGTTGACCACATATTGCGTGACGGTGAGAAAACCATCCAGATAACCAATTGGCCTGACTAGAGCGTGATCCAGTCCAATCTCTTCTTTTGCCTCACGCAATGCTCCTGCTAAAACGCCCTCGCCCGCATCAAGCCTGCCACCGGGAAAGGCAATCTGGCCGGCGTGTTTGGCGAGAGAGTCTTGCCGCCTGGTCAAGATCACCATTGGCTCATCCCGCTCCACAATGCCGATTAGAACTGCGGCGGGCTTGGGCTTCATCCCAACTGGGATCATGCGGGCCCGCTCATTCATATCATCATCGCTGTGGTTCCAGCCTTTCGGTGGCTCACGCAACAGTTGCTTCTCGGCCCGCATCTGAAAATCATCAAAACTGAACATCGGCTGCTTTCTGCATCGGGAAAAATTGCCCTGATGACCACAAGCCAAACCATTCGCCTTACACTTTGCCAAGCGCCACGAAATCGTAAAACAACGCGCGCGACACCAATGCTTCCAAATTGCGCCGCACCAAAACATAAGGCTTCAGTCCGCCAGTTCCCGCTTCATTGGCAAAGCGTAAAGGGTGATCCAACCCCACAGCAACTTCATCTTCCATTGAAGTTTCAAGATAAAGCACTTGGGCAGTGCCCTCGCCCTCAACGCGCATTCTCACAGCACAAAACGGCGCATCGTCAACTTTAATGCCGCATTTCTCAACTGGCGTGACAAGATAATACTGCCCGTCATCATCCAGCCGCAATATCGATGAAAACAATTTGGCCAGAGGCTGCCGCCCAATCGGAGAATTCATATAATGCCACAACCCATCGGCGGAAATACGCATAGGAATATCGCCGCAGAATGGCGGGCTCCATTTTTCCACAGGCGGAACCCCTTTGGCCTTAACCAAATCGCCCAATCCTCTGATAGGTTCACTCGCAGATGGCATGTGAAGTCTCTATAACGTTTTTTGAGTCGCAAAAACCAAAGGCTGAATGATGGCAGGCAAAGTTTCTGAATTGGATAAAACCGCAATAAAGCTCGAGGCGGCACGTGAAGAGTTGGGCAAAATTGTCTTCGGCCAGGAAAATGTCATCGATCTGGCCCTGATTACCATTCTGGCTGGTGGGCATGGCCTTATTGTGGGTGCACCTGGCCTTGCCAAAACCAAATTGGCGGCTTCNNTGGCCGATGAAATCAACCGCGCCAGCCCACGCACCCAGTCAGCATTGTTGCAAGCCATGCAAGAACATATCGTTACGGTGGCAGGCCACCATCATGCGCTGCCGGAACCATTTCACGTTTTAGCCACGCAAAACCCGATCGAGCAAGAAGGCACTTATCCGCTGCCAGAGGCACAGCTTGATCGCTTCTTAATGCAGATTGATATTTCATATCCGCCTTTGGCTGCTGAGCGCCAAATGCTTTTTGCCACAACTGGTGCTGCCGAAGCCGTACCCAAGCAAGTTCTCCTTGCTGCTGAATTACAATCAGCTCAAAGCTTAGTGCGTGATGTGCCCGTGGGTGAGCAAGTGACCACTGCAATCCTAAACACCATTCGCGCAGCAAGGCCGGGTGTTGGTTCTGCCGCCTATATCAACGACGCAGTGGCCTGGGGGCCATCGCCCCGTGCGGCCCAAAGCTTAATGCTGTGTGTTAAGGCGCGTGCCTTATTGCAGGGCCGCCTGTCACCTTCGGTGGATGATGTGATCGCATTGTTAGAGCCAGTATTAAAACACCGCATGGCATTAAACTTTGCCGCGCGCGCAGAAGGCATTACAGTGTCAGCCATCATCGCCAAATTGGCAGCAACCTTGGCCTAACGTGCCCACAGTTTCACCCACATCGCAAACCCGCGCCCGCCAACTTGGCGATGTCTTGCCACCACTGGTGGTGCGCGCTGAGCGCATCGCCGCAACCGTGTTGCAAGGCAGCCACGGCCTACGCCGCGCTGGGGTGGGTGAAAATTTCTGGGCCTATAGGCCTTATGGTTTCGGCGACAGTGCCCAGCGTATCGATTGGCGCAAAAGCGCCAAGACTGATGAGCCCTTCATCAAAGATAATGAATGGCAGACCGTCAACACGCTTTGGCTATGGGTCAATCTTGGCCCGCGCATGAAGTTCATGTCGCATTTGGCGAGCGAACCCAAGCAAGATCAAGCACAGGTGCTGGGCCTTGCGCTGGCGGCACTTTCACTGCGCGCGCATGAGCGTGTGGGACTATTGGGAAGCCAAGCCCGCGCCTCCTTCGGCCGCGATGTGCTATCACGCATTGCTTTCACCATGACGCAAGGAAACGATGGAAACTTGCCTGCGCCAAGCGCCTTGCAGCGTCGCTCCACCGCCTTGATTATTTCTGATTTTCTGGAAGAGCCTGAAGCCTTGCGCCACCGCTTGCGGTTAATCACCGAAAGCGGAATGCGTGGGCATTTGTTACAGGTCACTGATCCTGCCGAAGAAAGCTTGCCTTATTCAGGCCGCACGGATTTTCTGGGGCTTGATGTGCAGGCGCGTTTCAAAGCCGGCAAAGCGCAGAATTTACGCTCGGAATATGTGAAAGCTTTTGAACATCAACGCGCCGAGGTGCAGACCATCGCACGCAAACTGGGTTTTAGCTTTCAACTGCATCACACTGACCAGAGTCTTTCGGCCACCGTGCTCAAACTCTATCAGCGTGTAGGTGAGAAATGAGCATGTTGCATTTTGCAACGCCTGCTGCGCTCTGGGCCTTGCTGGCATTGCCAGTGATTTGGTGGTTACTGCGTGCCACACCGCCGCGCCCTGTGGAACAAGCCTTTCCGCCGCTGCGCATTTTGCAACAATTGAAGCGTGACGAGGAAACGCCGGATAAAACACCGTGGTGGCTTTTGCTGCTGCGCCTTACACTTGCGGCTTTGCTAATCTTTGCAGTTGCCCATCCTTTCACGCGCAGCACAGAGGTATTGTCACAATGCAATGGCCCGGTTTTGCTAGTAGTTGATGATGGCTGGGCGGCAGCCCCAGACTGGATTCAGCGACAGGAGGCCTTAAGCGGCATATTGAGTGAGGCGGAGGGGCGTGTGGTTTATTTTGCAACCACTGCGCTGCCACAAAAGCCTGAGGGCAAACCGGCGGCCGACATTGCTAAATTTATGCGCGCCACAGAGCCGCAAGCCTTGGCCACTGACCGTGTCAAGTTACTGCCTTTGTTGCAGGGACTTAACCCAGCACCTGCTGAAATCATCTGGTTGAGCGATGACCTAGACGCGGGCAGCGGTGCGGCTTTCTCTAAGGGCCTCAACGCGCTTGCACCAACCCAAATTTTCGATCTGCTTCAACACCAAGGGCCACTGGCATTGGGCCAACCTACACTTGCCAATGGTGATATCGTCACACCAATCTTGCGCGGTACAAACGCGCCAAACACTGCCACATTGCAAGCCATTGCTGGTGATGGTCGCGTGCTGGCCGAAAGCAAAATTGAATTTGGTGGTGCAGTTGAAAAACAGGCGCATCTTTCCTTGCCTGCTGAACTTCGCAACAGTCTGCAATCCCTGGCGTTAAAAGAACAGCGCAGTGCCGCGTCAGTTCAACTTTTGGATGATGGTTGGCGGCGGTAAACTGCTGGCCTCATGTCTGGGGAAGCCGCGGCAACTGGCCAGCCTTTGCTAGAGGATAGCCACTATCTCGTCACTGCTCTCGCGGCACAGGCCGAAATCATCACACCAAGCAACACCCAAGAATTGAAAGACGCGCTATCCGCTGGCCTCTCCATGCTGATTCTGTCTGATATCGGCCAACTGCCGCCAGAAGACCACGATGCCATTGCGGCCTGGGTGAAAAAGGGTGGCCTTCTGATCCGCTTTGCTGGGCCCAATTTGGCGGCCGGTGCGGATGATTTGCTGCCCGTCAAACTGCGTGAGGGCGACCGAAATCTCGGCTCCTCTCTGTCATGGGAAACACCTCAAACCATAAGGCCCTTTCCCGATCAGGGGCCGCTTGCTGGTATCGCCGTTGACCCCAACGCCACCATCTCGCGCCAACTTCTGGCTGATCCTGACGCGACCTTGCCGGAAAAAACCTGGGCCAGTTTGGCTGACGGCACACCGCTCATCACCTCATCAAAGCTGGGCAATGGGCGCCTGGTGTTGTTTCACATCACCGCCAATGCCGATTGGTCTAATTTGCCGCTCACCGGAACTTTTGCTGCCATCATGCAAAGGCTGGCGGATATGGCACCAGCGGCAGGCGATCCCGCTGCCCAAGGCGCAGGTGCAGGTGCTGTGGGCGATTTCGCCCCTCAACTGACGTTAACTGGCACAGCCGATCTCATCTCACCTATCCGCGATATCAAACCCATCGCTGCCAAAGATATTACTTCAGCCAAAGCCTCACCTTTAACGCCCGCTGGGCTTTATGTGCGTGGCAATGAAACCCGCGCAGTGAATTTGCATATTGTGCCACTTGATCTGGCGCCACTCGCGCAAGATGTCGCATTCGCGCCTCTCAAGCCAGCCGATACAAAGGCTTATGCGCCATTACTGTTTCTTCTAGCGACATTGCTGTTCATTGCGGATGGCTTAGCCGCCTTGTTTATGGGCGGCCATTTGGCGCGTAAAGCAACCCCCGTTCTCATTGCACTGGCATTGCTGCTGCCCCACCCTAAACCTGCATTCGCGGCAGATGAAGCCCAAGCGGCACTGATGACGCATTTGGCCTTTGTCAAAACTGGTGATGCCGACATCGATGCTGCCACCGAAGCCGGCCTCAAATCCTTGGGGCAAGTCGTTATGGACCGCAGTTCCGCTGTGCTAGGTGATCCCATTGCGGTGAACGTTGAAAGCGACGAGTTGGTGTTTTATCCACTGATTTATTGGCCCGTCGTCGCTGAAGCAGAAAGCCTAAGCCCCAAGGCCCGCAACAATGTTGCCCAATATATGAAAAACGGCGGAACAGTATTCTTTGATCTGCGTGATCAGACCGCTCAATTGGGTGACGATCCATCAAGCCAGGCTTTGAGGCGCATTCTTGCCAATATTGATGTGCCACCTTTAGTGCCAGTACCGGAGGGCCATGCGCTGACGAAAAGTTTTTACCTGCTCAAAGATTTTCCGGGCCGCTATGAAGGTGCTCCTCTCTGGGTGGAAAGCTCTGATGATCCGGCGGCATCAGGCTTTGATAATGTTTCCGGCATCATCATAGGGGCCAATGATTATGCTGCGGCTTGGGCAACAGATGACGCGGGCCAACCGCTTTATGCCATGGTGCCGGGCAGCTCGCGCCAACGCGAAATGGCGATGCGGGTGGGCATCAACGTGGTAATGTATGTGCTGACCGGAAATTACAAAACCGATCAAGTGCACATTCCCCAAATTCTGGAAAGATTGGGCAATCCATGAATTTGACCTTTTCGCCAACCTTGCCCTTACCAGCGTTGATTGCACTTGGCTTGGGCATTGCTGTGCTTGTGGCTGCTCTCTTCTGGTTCCGTTTGCGTGGTCGGTATTTGCGCGGAGCTGCGGGCGTTTTGTTACTTGCGGCACTGTTCAACCCCATCATCGATCAGAATGAAAACCAGAAGCTGACCGACATTACTGTCATCGTGGTTGATCATACCGATAGCCAGAAAATCACCCACCGCATTGAACAGACTGACCAGGCGGTGGAAAGCTTGCGCAATGAACTCGAACTGCAGAGTAACACTGAGGTGCGCATCGCCACCGTTGCTTCAAGTGTCGATGATACCACTGGCGGCACCAAGGCATTCGCCGCGCTTGCTCACGCCATGTCCGATATTCCGCCAAGCCGCTTTGCTGGTGCAATTATAGTGACAGATGGCCAAGTACATGATGTGCCAAATGCCGCCGCTTTAAAAAACCTGCAAGGCCCTATCCATGCGTTGATCACCGGCAGCAAAAAAGACAGCGATCGCAGATTGGTGATCGATCATGCGCCTGAATATATTTTGGTGGGCGATGTGGCCACCATCAATTTCCATGTCGAAGATCAAGGCGGCAATGGTGCGGATGTTCCCGTCTCAGTTTCGTTGCCGGGTGAAGATCCGCAGAAATTGGTCGTGAAGCCGGGTGCCGCCGGCGAAATTAAAATCCCCATCACCCATGCCGGCCAAAATTTCATTTCACTTTCAGCTGAAGTGCGCCCCGGCGAATTGTCCGCTGCCAATAATACCGATCTCGCCATTGTGAATGGCATTAGAGACCGCCTGCGCGTGTTGCTGGTTTCTGGCCAGCCCAACGCGGGTGAACGCACGTGGCGCAATCTGCTCAAGGCCGACACTTCGGTTGATCTGGTCCATTTTACCATTTTGCGCCCTGCGGAAAAACAAGATGCAACCCCGCTCAATGAACTCTCACTGATCGCCTTTCCCACCAAAGAGCTCTTTGAGGATAAGCTAACCAAATTCGATCTGGTCATTTTTGATCGCTATACCCGCGAAAGCGTTCTGCCAGATGGCTATCTCGGCAATGTTGCTGACTATGTGCGAAACGGCGGCGCTCTGCTCATTGCTTCGGGCCCGGATTTTGCCGAAGCGGACGGCCTTGCTTCGACTCCGCTGGACGATGTTTTGGCAGCCGAACCCACAGGCCAAGTAATTGAAACGCCATTCAAGCCAAAGCTCAGCGCGATTGGCGAAAAGCATCCCATAACGCAAGACTTGAAAGGTGCAAGCCGCACTGATCCCAAGTGGGGGCAATGGTTCCGCCTGATTGATGCAACCCCCATCACCTCTGATGGTGATACGCAAGTATTGCTCGAAGGACCTGATGCCAAGCCCCTGCTGGTCACGCGCCGCGTGGGCAAAGGCCGCGTGGCACAACTACTGTCGGATCAAGGCTGGCTGTGGGCGCGCGGCTACGATGGCGGCGGCCCCGAAGCCGACCTGTTGAAGCGCATTGCACATTGGACGATGAAACAGCCGGAGCTGGAAGAAGAGCGTATTGCTGCACATGGGCAAGGTGCAGATATTATCGTCGATCGCTACGGCCTTAAACCTAACTATGAAAGTGTCACATCACGCAGCCCTTCTGGCAAAGAAAGCCAAGTGCCGCTGAAGGAAATTGGCCCAGGCCATTTCCAAGGCCGCTTCACACCTGATGAGGCTGGTACTTATGCGCTGCTCGATGGCCCGCTGCAGGCCGTGACGGTGGCAGGCAACGGCGACGCTAAGGAAGTAAATGATCTTCTGGCCACCCCCAAAATGCTAGAGCCTGCCACGGCAGCCACTGGCGGCGGGACGTTCTGGCTAGAGGACGGCATGCCTCGGTTAACCACGCAAGGCCCATCACAAAGCTATGCCGGTGCTGGCTTTATGGCGCTGCGCGCCAATGGCGAGACAAAAACCTTGGCGGTTAGGGAGCTTGACCTCTTCGCCACGCTGCTTAGCCTCGCGGCCCTGTTGGTTTTGGTAAGCCTTATGTGGCGCCGCGAAGGGCGATAATTTCGCTCCATCTGAAAAGCGGCAAAGCTAGCCCCTGCGCTTGTGCCAAGCTACCCGCCTCTAACTCCAAATAAAGCAAACGTTTGGGATCAACCGGCCCTGGCATTTCAATTTGGTTGACGGGTGCATATCGAAAACCGGCCTTCAAATAATATGGCGCATCACCAATCAGAATGATCAATTTATGGCCCAGCACTTTGGCCTTAGCCAAGCTCTCGTGCAGCAACGCCCTGCCAATACCTTGGTTCTGCCTCTGTGGATGAATAGCCAGCGGCCCCAGCAATAAAGCGGGTGTTTGCGCCTCACCTATGAGTATCGGCCAAAAGCTGATGGAACCCACAATGCCAAAACCCGCTTCGCGCACAATCAGCGAAAGCCCCGCAGCTGCCACATTGCCTTCACGCAAGCGATAAGTGGTTTTGGCACGTCTGCCAATGCCAAAGGCCAAATCCAGCAGCGTTTCAATTTCTGCCTGATCTTGCGGGTGTTGTTCAGTAACCAGTGGGAGGGAATGAGACATCATCGTGGGGCCAATCATTTACGGTTAAATCTGCCCAAGCTGATGCAAGGGCGCTTAAGCGAAACGGCTGGCTCGTCGGGTGTTAATGAATCTCATGGGCGGCCACTTACAGGCCCAAGGGGCACAGCGTCAAGCAAATCTGCCAGACAATTTCGCCTCGGGAACCTTTAGGTATCAAGTGGGATCCTTCGTTTGCTGCAATTGTGATTGCTGCCAAAGCTCAGTCAGCGACAACCCCTTCCGGCCCCAATTGTCTGTATCAATCTCATCGATTACAACAAAGATATATTCCGGGTTACGCCCAAGCTCTTTAACGAGTACGTCCGTCATACCTCGGATTACAGCCTTTTTCTGTTCAACAGAAGCGATGCCTTTGGCGATCTCAACTTTCACATATGGCATTAGTCCAACTCCGCGCTTTCCACCAAGCATATAGGAATTGCGGTTCGGACGCGATGGCCCGCCAATAATCGATAGATTCAAACTGATCTACTACCAATCATCGGGAAGATGGTCCGCGCCAGATATGATTTCCCCGATCCGTGCTCTCGCACCTTGGTTAAGGTCTGTTGGTAACCCATCTGTCGGGAAAAACTGCGCGTGTGTAATCTCTATATTTGCAGTGAATTGGGCTTGCCGGAATTTGCGACACACATAAACCGCCACATGATCGCCGCGAAACGACGTTTCAGCGGAGAAAATGCCATGAAGCTGCAACCTTTCCAACGGCTCAACACTGGCCTCTTCGCGTAATTCACGTATTGCCGCCCCGCGCAAAGTCTCGCCTGGATCAACACCGCCACCCGGCAAGTTCCAACCGCTGACATAGTTGGCCTTGACCAGCAACACCCGGCCCTGTTCATCAAACACTGCCACCCGCGCCCCAAGGGTTTTGCCCCGCGTGATGCGCGAATAGAATTTGAACATAAACATCGGAAACTTAATCACTGCTAATGTGCCCCTTTTGCCCTTGCCAATCAGGCGCCTCTCCTTCATTTAATCACCTCATTAAATCTAGTCGCAGAAAATTGCAAAAGGGCCGGCCGCCATGTCATCCATCTCCATTCGCCCCGTGTTAAATAAAAAAGACCAGATCACCTTTTTAAAAGTGCCTTTCCCGATTTATGCCAGCGATCCCAACTGGGTGGCCCCGTTGTTTCTCGAACGCTTTGAACATCTGAGCGAAAAGAAAAACCCCTATTTCCAGCACGCTACAGCCCAGCTTTTCATTGCAGAAAAAGATGGCAAACCCGTTGGCCGCATTTCAGCGCAAGTCTGCCAGTTGCACCAAGAACGTTATAAGGACGCAACTGGGCAATTCGGTTTTCTTGAAGCCGTTGACGATCCCGAAGTTTTTGCCGCTCTATTCAAAGCCGCTGAAGACTGGCTGCGCGCCAAAGGCATGAAGCGCGCACTTGGGCCTTTTTCTTTTTCCATCAATGATGAAACCGGATTGCTCATCGATGGCTTTGACACCATGCCCAATATGATGATGGGCCACGCCACACGCTATTATCAAAAACGCGTCGAAGAACAGGGCTTCACCAAGGCCAAAGATGTGTTGGCTTATGAGTTCGACAATGTGAAAGGCTTGCCGCCCACTATGCGCAAGATGGTTGACCGGATGATGGCCTCAGGCGATCTCACCATCCGCCCTCTCAATAAAAAGAACATGGCCAGCGAGATTGATATCGTGATGGATATCTTCAATGACGCATGGTCAGAAAACTGGAATTATGTTCCTTTCACGAGAGCTGAAGTGGCCATGCTGGCGCAACTTTTCAAAATGTTACTTGATGCCAAGGCCGTTCAAATCGCCTCATGGAAGGGAGAGCCCGCCGCCTTCTGCTTGGCCATTGCCAATATCAATGAATGGTTTCAAGGCTTAAATGGCCGCGTGTTGTCTTTCGGCCTATTCAAGCTTTTGCCGCGT
>PLXI01000080.1 GCA_003151375.1 Hyphomicrobiales bacterium | reverse complement strand
ATCGCACATGAAGCCATGTCTCCCGGTGCCTATAAGTCCAAAGGCGCTGGCCTCACCATCTATTTTGGCTTTCATCCATCACCCTTCGGAATCGCCTTGGCGATGGTTACAAGCCATGGCCTATGCGGCTTATCATTCAATGACGATGGCGGCGATCAGGCAGCGCTGGCAGATATGAAGAGTCGCTGGCCAAATGCTCAGTACACAGAAGATAGTGCCCGCACTGCACCTTATGTTGCGCGCATTTTTGGTAACATCAAAGGCAACCAGCCTATTCGTATCACCATGATTGGTTCTGATTTTGAAATCAGCGTGTGGGAAACCTTATTGAAAATCCCCATGGGTAAGGCCGTTGCTTATAGTGACATCGCCACCGCCATAGGCAAACCCAAGGCTGCCCGGGCTGTGGGTGCAGCTGTTGGCCGCAACCCCATTTCATTTGTGGTGCCTTGCCACCGTGCTTTGGGAAAATCTGGCGCACTCACGGGCTATCACTGGGGTCTGACCCGCAAGAAGGCCATTCTGGGCTGGGAAGCAGGCAAGCTTCATGCAACCTAGTTGGGCTGGACAACGACAATCAGCTTATATAAATTAAGCGACAGAGAATTTATGAGGGGCTCAATTATGCGATTCCAACTTGCGATTTCGGCTAGTGTTGCCGCGCTCGGTCTTTTTTCCACCTCGGCTTTTGCCGATGAAAGTTGGACGCATTTTTACGCTGGTGTCTATAGCGACTATTCCTCGGTCAACACCCAGCTTTCGCCGACCAACGGTTATGTCTTTGCCGTAAATGGTCTGTCGGGAGGTGTGATGCTGGGTTATGATAAGCAGTTTGGCAGCTTTGTTCTGGGCGCTGAAGGTGATTTTGGTTATTCCGGTGTCAACGGCGGCGGCGGAGACGGATCTTGGGTCATCAACATGAGTGGCCTTGATCTTGCGGCCCGTCTGCGCGCTGGCTATGCCTTCGACAATCTATTGCTTTACGGCACAGGCGGCGTCACTTCCGCGCCATGGGTTGAAAGCTATAACGGTGGCACGTCGCTTTTGAACGAGCGTGAGACGGGTTGGCAAGTCGGTGGCGGTTTGGAATATGCGATAAGCAGAGATGTAAATATACGCGGTGAATATATTTATACCAATTACGGCTTGTCCAGCGGACTTTCGATAGCTCCAAACATACAAATGCAAACAAACAGTAGCACATTCCGCCTTGGCCTGAGCTATAAGTTCTAACTCAAATTAGCTCTTCGATTTTCAAGATCGCCTTTTCCATCGGAGCCTCGTGCATAATCGCATGGCACTGTTTGGAAAGTGCCAGCGCCGCGCGGCGAAACTTGGGCTCTGTCGCAACCAGACGAATGGCGGCACCGAGATCCTTGGATTGCAAATTTTCTGCACGCAATGAAATGCCTGCGCCCAAATCAGCGATGCATCGTCCAAGCAAGCCCTTTTCATCATCAATCGCCACTACCACTTGTGGCACGCCAGCGCAAAGTGCTGCTGCCATGGTCTGTGCGCCCCCGTGGGAAGCAAAAACGGCGGTTCCTTCAAATGCCGTACTGAGATCCGCAAGTTGACTGGTAAATTTCAATGGCGTTGTGAAATGGTCTTTCACCGGATTGGAGCGCAAGCCCGGGATCACCACCCTGCCGCTACAGCCACTACCCAACAAGCCGTTCACAATGCGTGGATTGAACTCTGTACCAGAGCCGAAATAGCCGAATAGATTCTTGGGTCGCGCCGAATTGATCGAGGGCATTTTGGCCAAAGGCCCAATCGCTGCAAAGCCGCGCGTACTGGCGTAAATATCCAAGGCCGGAAAATTGGTAACGAGGGTAGCATCCGCTCGACACACATCTGGAAAGGCCGAAAGAGGTTCGCGGCTAAACTTGGCCAGAGCCAAGTTAATGCGCTCAGTGGCTTGCGCCTCAGAATATCGTGGAGCGGTTTTGAACAAATGCGGNNTAAAAACGTGGCAGCTCTGGCGGCGGCAGGTAATAACTGTCGCCGATATTGACAATCGACAACTTGCCGCGCGCCGCAAGCACAGCACCTGGGGCATAGTCTGCCAGCAATAGTTCGGTTTTGAACGATGAAAAAACCCTGTCCCACAGGCCAATACGTTCAGTGATTTCAGCTTCATTGCGAAAAATCAACTCGGCTAGCAAGTCTCCGAAAGTTGCGGCCAAAACCGTTTTGGTTGATGAGGTCGCAATGCCAGGCCACTGTGGGATCATCTGAAGTTCTGAGCCATGAAACCCGCACTGACGAACCTTCTCCGGATCCGCGGCAGCCACTGCCACATCATGCCCACGCGCGACTAAAGCATTTGCCAAGTCGGCCAGTCTTCGGGCGTGCCCGAAGCCACCGCCCAATTCCCATGCCATCAATATCTTTGCCATCAGGAAGAAAGGGCGAGGTGTGCGGCAATCGCCGCTACATAACCAAGTGCAATCGCAGGCAGCCAAACCAAATGTTTCATGAAGGTATAGTTCTTCCCCGCCATGCCCATGAGCGCAATGCCAGCAGATGAGCCTATCGACAGCATTGACCCACCCACACCTGACGCCAGTGCCAAGAGCAGCCATTGATCTTGGTTCAAGCTTGGGTGCATTTCCAATATGGCGTAAACCAGTGGCACATTGTCCATTAAGGCCGATAGGGGGCCAATTATGATGTTGGCCGTGGTCGCGTTAAAGTTTCCATAAAGCGCAGTGTTGGCTTCGGCAAGCCAACCAAATTGCGCCAACCCGCTGAGCGAAAACATCACACCTAAAAAGAACAGTAAAGTATCCCAATCCACGCGCTGCATCTGGGCGAAGCTATCTAACCCTAAATCAGCATCACCTCGATGCTTGGCCTGGCGTTGCAAATAAAACACTAACGCTTGCAACAACCCAAGTCCCAGCAACATACCCATCACCGGCGGCAGGCCCAGAGCCACATTGCCCCAAGCGCTGAGGAAGATGGTGATTGCGGCCAGCGCGGTGATCGTGCGCGTATGGGGCTTCAATGCAGCCGTGGATTTAACCGCAGGTGGCGCATCCTTCGGCAAAGCCAAAGTCATGAGACCCGCAGGGATAATCCAGCAAAGCACGGCCGGAATGAATAGTTTGAAGAAGGCAACGAATGGCAAAACTTCAGCTTGCCACAGCATCAAACTCGTTACATCGCCGAACGGGCAGAAGGCCCCGCCAGCGTTAGCGGCAACCACAATGTTGATGCAGGCGAGTGTGATGAACTTGGCATTGCCTCGCCCCAAGCCTACCGCAACAGCACCAATCACCAAAGCGGTTGTCATATTGGCCAGCACTATGGAAAGGCAAAAAGTGAAAGTGCCTAATATCCAGTACAGCTGGCGGTAGGTGAAACCCCTTGCGGTCAGCCAACTTTGCAAAGCTGAAAACGCGTTGCGCTCTTCCAACACATTCACATAGGTGAATGAGACGAGGAGGAATAACAACAATTCAGCATAGCTTTCAATGGCTGCACTTGCCGATTGCTCAATGTTTTGACCAGAAGCAAAAGCCGCCAAAAACCAAATTAATCCAGCTGCCAGTAAAACTGGTTTGGATTTTTTGAGCTCGATTATTTCCTCAAAAATCACCAGCACATAAGCGACGATGAAAATAATCAGAGCGACAGTTGCTATGCTCATGCCCCTTCCAACTCCAACCACTGGGTTTCCATGTCGTCTAACTCTCCGGCCAACTTGGTACGAAGACGCGCATAGTCAGCCGCCTTCTTTGGCTCTTCACGGTAGATCGTGTGATCGGCCAACGCCTGATCTAACACCGCGATTTTCTCGCGCTGTTTGTCAATCTTTGTAATCAAGGTGGCCGCGTGATTTTTCGATTTGGGAGGTGCTGCAATGGGTTTCACCTGCTTTGGCGCTTCAGTTTTTTTGACTGGATTCCGGCCCAAAACCAAGTTGCGGTAATCTTCCATGTCGCCATCAAATGGCTTGACGGTTCCATCACGCACCAACCACAACCGATCAACACAAGTTTCGATGATATGTTGATCATGGCTGATCAGCACAACCGCACCTTCATATTCATTGATGGCATGGATCAAAGCCTCGCGGCTATCGATATCTAAATGGTTGGTGGGTTCGTCCATGACTAAAACATGCGGCGCATGAAAAGTGGCAAGGAAAAATAACAGCCGCGCTTTTTCACCGCCTGACAAAGTGGAGCAGGGTGAATCCGCCAAATTTGCGCCAAAGCCAACAGCGCCAAGCCTTGCGCGCCGCTGCGTCACTGGCACGTCTGGCATTAGGCGTGAGACATATTCAAACGGCGAGTAATCCTCATCCAATTCATCCAACTGGTGTTGGGCGAAATAACCAACAGTGATTTTGGAGTGATGATGCATCTCACCCAACATCGGTTTAAGCTTGCCACAGATCAGTTTTGCGAAAGTGGATTTGCCGTTGCCGTTTGAGCCGAGCAACGCGATGCGGTCATCCGGGTCCATGCGCAATGAGATATTACGCAGCACCAGTTTTTCACCATAACCAATGCCACATTTATCAAATGAATAAGCCGGCGGAGCCAAGGCCTTTTGTGGGTTCGGAAAAATGAATGGTGCCACGCGGCCTTCGGCCATATCGGCAATCGGCTCCAATTTCGCCAACGCTTTCATACGGCTTTGGGCTTGGCGGGCTTTGCTGGCCTTGGCTTTGAAGCGGTTGATGAAAGCCTGCATATGATCGCGCTGATCATCCTGCTTCTTTTTCATCTTCACATTCAACGCCTGTTTTTCACGGCGTTGACGTTCAAAAATATCGTAAGTGCCTTGATACAGCGTCAGCTTTTGCTGATCGAGATGTAGGATTGCGTTGACGGCGATGTTGAGCAAATCACGGTCATGGCTGACCAACAAAATCGTATGAGGATAGTCGCGGATATAATCTTGCAGCCACAGCGTGCCTTCAAGATCGAGATAGTTAGTAGGCTCGTCAAGCAACAATACATCGGGCGCGCCAAACAATGCGGCAGCCAAAGCCACGCGCATCCGCCAACCGCCAGATAGGGCAGAGCAGGGGCCACGCATTGTCTCTTCTGAAAAGCCAAGACCTGATAAAATAACCGAAGCCCGCGCTTCGGCTGAATATGCATCAATATCGGCAAGGCGCGTTTGAATCTCGGCAATGCGGTGGGGGTCATGGGCTGTGTCAGCCTCCAGCATTAAAGCAGCGCGTTCCTTGTCGCCCGCTAACACCACCTCAATCAGGGTCTCTGATCCGCCTGGCGCTTCTTGGGCCACGGTGCCGATCTTGGCGCCGCGTGGCACATAGGTTTCGCCGTCCTCTGGCGAAAGTTCACCAAGGATCAACTTCAACAAAGTCGATTTGCCCGTGCCATTGCGGCCCACCAGGCCAACCTTATGGCCAGCAGGAATAATGGCCGAAGCCCCTTCCAGCAACACGCGACCGCCGATGCGGTAAGTAATATCATTGATTGACAACATTGCCGCCCTTTACGCAATCAGGGGCCACTGTGCAAATGCAGTATGGTGGGCGATTGGTATGCCTGCTTTGATTGCAATTGCGGAAATGCAATTCGGTCGCTCTTCAGCTCAACTTGGGAAGTCGCTGGTCAGTCTTTGTGTCCGGCACGGCCTCCTGACTATGCCAAAATTGTAGCCCTAGCCCATTTTGGGTGTAAAGAGCACACAGACTCGGCATCAATATTGACTTCACTGGGTTAGAAGAAGACTATCTTCGCCAAACAAGAATGTAACAACTTTTCGGGCCCGTTCGGCGCCGGAGGGTGGGCTTGACCCTAGGACTACACATTCGATGAATTCACTAATTCGCGATCGCCTAAACATCGCGCTGCTGGCCGCCGGGCTATTAGGTCTCGTCGCAGGTTTGGGCCTCAAGGTCGCAGGGCTACCGGAACTTGCCACGATGGCCTGGTTTGCGGGTGTCATACCGGTTCTCGCTGCACTTCTCGTCGAAATTATCCGCAGCCTCTATAATGGTGAGGTCGGGCTCGACATTGTCGCCGCGCTGTCGATGTCAGCCGCGCTGTTTTTTGGCGAGGCGCTCGCCGCAGCGGTGGTCGCGCTCATGTACTCGGGCGGAACATTCTTGGAAAGCTATGCCGAGGGGCGGGCGCGGCGTGAGATGACTGATCTGCTGTCCCGCGTGCCTCGGACTGCGACACGCTACCACAACGGAGCGCTCGATGACGTGCCCTTGGATGACATAGAACTTGGCGATCTCCTTTTGATCCGGCAGGGCGACGTGGTGCCTGTGGATGGCACTGTCGAGAGCGAGCATGCAACGCTGGACCAGTCGGCGCTGACTGGTGAATCCANNCCGTTCGGCGTGCGGCGGATAGCACTTATGCCGGGATCGTTCGGCTGGTCGAAGATGCACAGAGATCAAAGGCCCCGATGGCCAGGCTGGCAGACCAATATTCGCTTCTCTTTCTCGTCATCACAGTCGCTCTGGCGACGGCGGCCTGGTGGTTCACGCGCGACCCGATCCGCGCAGTGGCGGTTCTGGTCGTCGCTACTCCGTGTCCGCTAATTCTTGCTGTGCCGGTTGCTCTCGTGGCCGGACTATCGCGTGCCGCGCATTTCGGGGTTCTTATCAAGGGAGCAAAGCCCCTCGAAGCGCTGTCGCGGATCAAGACGCTGATCCTCGATAAAACCGGCACTCTTACCGACGGCCGCCCGCAGCTTATCTCGATTGAGACCCAAGGTGACATAACCGACAGGGATGTCCTATATTTTGCCGCTGCATTGGATCAGGCGTCAAAGCATCCTATCGCCCAAGCGATCGTTGCTGCAGCGCATGGGCGTGCTATCGTCTTGCCAATACCCCAACATGTGGTTGAGACACCTGGGGAGGGCGTTGCCGGAAGCATTGACGGACGAAAGGTTCTTGTAGGTGGCGCAGACTTTGTAATGGCACGCATCGGCGCTGCGAGTCCGAAGCAGCAAATCCGGGAGGCGGGTTCAGTACTCGTTGCCATTGCGGTGGACGGAAAATTGGCGGGCCATCTGAAGTTGGCGGATGCACTGCGACTAGGGACATTGGAACTGCTTGCAGGGCTGCGCCGGCTCGGGATAGGGCGCATTTTGCTGGCAACAGGAGATCGACGTGCCGTGGCAGATGCTGTGGCCAAGGGCTTGAATCTCGACGCCGTTCGGGCCGATCTCACACCCGACCAGAAAGTGCTGCTGGTTCTGAGTGAACGCAAGAACGGTCTGGTGATGATGGTGGGCGACGGCGTGAACGACGCGCCAGCGCTCGCTGCGGCCGACATCGGCGTTGCGATGAGAGCGCGAGGATCGGCAGCCTCGGCTGAGGCGGCCGATGTCGTCCTGCTGGTTGATCGGCTGGATCGTCTGCTGCCCGGGCTGGAAGTGGCTCGCCAATCGCGTCTCATCGCACTCCAGAGCGTCTTTGCTGGGATCGGCTTCTCGGTTGTCGGGATGGTTGCTGCAGCCTTGGGCTACCTGACCCCCGTGCAGGGCGCACTCCTGCAGGAACTAATTGACGTCGCCGTTATCCTGAACGCATTGAGGGCTTTGCGGATCGTACCGAAAGAAACAACACATGCCTCTGACGATCCTGCCATCGCTGCTTCCAAGTTACGGTAGCTTGGCATCGATATTTGAGAGGAAACCAATGTCCGCTTTGGGTCAAAATCCGAAGTTCAAATAAGCTGCTACAACCTCCGCTCGTTACCAAACTTCGCCCCCACACCCCATTCCCCATCCCCAGTTGACAGAAACAATGTTGCAGTGCACAAATACCCTCATGAACATGATGACCGCACCTCAACACGAAGACTCATCTTACATTGATGAGATCACTGGCCAGCTCCGAGAGTTGCTACGCCAAGTCATCAAAGTGCGAACACCCAGTGTGTTACCGGTTTTGGATGATGTTAAAGCCGCCATCGCTATTCCCGCAGATGAGGTTGAACATGCACTTCAGGTTATTGGCATTTGGTTGCAGCTGATGAATATCGCCGAAGAAAACGCAGCTGTGCGAAATCGCCGAGCTGTGGAAAATAAAGCTGGGCCAGATGATGTGGCAGGTTCTCTATCACAATCTTTGGCCCAAGCTGCTGCCGCAGGCGTGACAGGAGAGCAAGTGGCCAAGGTGCTCAGCATCTTGGATGTTGGCCCAACCATCACCGCGCATCCTACAGAAGCCAAGCGTGTGACGGTTTTGGAAATTCATCGCCGCATTTATTTGAAGCTCTTTGAACTAGATAATCCGCGCTGGACGGGGCGTGAGCGAGACGTGATGCTGGCGCAAATCCGCAACGAGATTGATCTCCTCTGGCTGACCGGCGAAGTACGCGCCGAAAAACCCACCGTTGAAAATGAAGTGGCTTGGGGCTTACATTTTTTCCGCGACGCGTTGTTTGATCGCACCACGGCACTGACTGAAATTCTTCAATCCGCTTTACTGCGCCACTACCCTGAGCAAGCTGCCGCCACGCGCCCGCCATTAAAGTTTTCCAGTTGGATTGGTGGTGATAGAGACGGCAATCCTTTCGTCACAGTGGCCACCACGAAAGCAGCTCTGGCTGCAAATGCCAGAGCCTCAGTGCGCAGGCTTGATGACAAGCTTGATGAGTTGGCGCGTTATATTTCGATATCGTCATCAGAACTTAAAGTGCCTGCAGAATTTGCGGTGACTTTGGATGAACAACTTGGTCTGTCTGGCATTGCAGATAGCCTAAAGATGCGCAATTCTAATGAGCCTTTCCGCCAATATTTCAGTGCGTTGCGCGCAAGACTTGAATCAACATTTGAAGTTGGCAAAAAGGCCAAGCCCTTCACTTCGGTTGATGAACTGATGGCCCTGTTGCGCAAGGCTGAAGAAGCGTTGGCCGAAATGAAAGCCCCTGGCTTGGCAGCCTCGCTGATCAAGCCCCTGCGCTGGGAAGCGGAGATCTTTGGTTTCCGCACGGCAAGCTTGGATATACGTCAGAACACCACTGTCACCAACCGCGTGCTGACTGAAATTTGGCGCAAGATGAACCCGCTGGCAAAGGGCGACGCACCTGAAGTTCATTCCGCTGAATGGAGTTCATGGATCAGGGCCGAGCTTGATAGGCCCATGGGCTTTGTGCCGCAGTTCCGTGACCTGTCGGAAGAAGCCCAAGAGCTTTTGGGCCTTCTGCATTTGATCCGCGAAACTTTGGATGGGCCAGACCCTCAAGCCATCGGCACTTTCATTCTTTCAATGACGCAAAGTGGCGATGATATTCTGGGCCTTTATCTCTTGGCCAAATATTGTGGCCTGTTCTCAGACGCCGCATCACACGAAAACTGTCGCATCAGGGTTGTGCCCCTGTTTGAAACCATCGAAGATTTGCGCGCTGGCCCGGCTATTATGGAAGAGTTATTGAACAATTCTATCGTGCAGAAATCCGTTCGCAGCCATGCCAACTGCCAAGAAATCATGCTGGGCTATTCCGACTCAAACAAAGATGGCGGCTTTTTCTGTGCCTCGTTTGAATTGTTTGAAGCGCAGCGCCGCTTGATCCGCGTGGGCGAAAAATCTGGCGTGGCCATTAGCTTTTTCCACGGCCGTGGTGGCTCAGTCTCGCGTGGCGGCGCTCCTGCGGGCCGCGCCATAGCTGCACAACCGGCGGGAACTGTGGGCGGGCGCATGCGCGTCACCGAACAGGGCGAAGTTGTTTCATCCAAATTCGCCAATCGCGGCACGGCGCAAATTAATTTGGAAACCTTGACGGCCGCGGTTTTGCAGCACTCCCTCAAATCCAAAGTTGAAGATGTGCAGCGGGTGAATGCAGACCACCAAGCGGCAGTCGAAAAAATCGCCCAACTGTCTTTCAAGGCCTATCAGAAATTGGCCCATGATCCCGGTTTGATGACGTATTTCCAACAATCGAGCCCCGTGGAAGAACTGGCATTGCTGAAAATCGGCTCACGTCCTTCACGTCGCTTTGGAGCCAAGGGCCTTTCTGATTTGCGCGCTATTCCATGGGTTTTTGCCTGGAGCCAAAATCGCCACTTGCTGACCGGCTGGTATGGCCTTGGCTATGCGTTAGACGATTTTGTGTCATCGCGCGGTGATGGTTTGAAACTGTTGCGTGAAATGTTTGTGAAATCGCCGGGCTTTCGCTTAGCCATCGATGAAGTTGAAAAATCACTTTATCTTGCCGATATGCAAGTGGCAGAAAAATATGCCTCACTCGTGCAAAACCGCAATGATGCAGAGCGCATATTTGCGCTCATTTGCCATGAACATAAGCGCACTTCAAAAGTGATCTTGCAACTTTCCGGCGACAGCCAACTCTGCGAACGCTTTTCCTCCTTCCGCCGCCGCTTTGAACGGGTAAAGGAAATGGTGGGCCAAGCCAATGCTTGGCAAGTGGAACTGTTGCGCGAAACCCGTGCTGGCAAATCCAGTGACACGCTGAATGGTTCACTATTGGCCACGATGAATTGCGTTGCGGCGGGGCTGGGCTGGACCGGGTAACCTGATCGGCACAAAAAGGTCACAGTCTTTTGCCTATGCTCGGGAGCCTAAACAAAGGAGGATCCCAAATGAACATGATCTCGAAACTTGCAATCGGCACTTATACTGCAACTTTTTTGTCTATCGCCGCAGCCAACGCCGCCGGCATGCTCACTGCTCAAAATGGCATGACGCTTTATACATTCGACAAGGATACAGACGGCGTCTCAGCTTGCTATGACGCTTGCGCAACGAACTGGCCAGCTTACGTTGCAAAAGCTGATGACAAGATGGGTGATGGCTGGAGCCAAGTAAAACGCAAAGATGGCACCATGCAGTGGGCCTACAACAATAAGCCAGTTTATTTCTTTGCAGCAGACAAATCCAAAGGTGACAAACTTGGCGATGGCAAAGGCAATGTCTGGCACATTATTGCCGAATAAGATTTCCAGTTCAGAAGGCAGTGTCAATGTGCTCTGCCTTCTGAGCTTTTAAACGCCCGCCACTTTCATCACAAATTCTGCAAACAGCGAATTGGCCCAAGCAAACCAGGCCCGCGTGAACTGTGTCGGATCATCCTTGTGAAAGCCTTCGTGCATGAAGCCTGTGCCGGCATCGGTTTTCAGAAGGGTTTCGATCAAAGCTAATTGCTCCTCGCGAGAAGTTGAAGTGAGGCCCTGCATGCAAAGCGCAATCGGCCAAATATAATCTTTCGGCGTGTGTGGGCTGCCGATCCCTTTGGCGACGCGGCCCTCATAAAAATAGGGATTGGCTTTGCTTAAAATCATCGCGCGCGTGTTGCGATAGACCGGATAATCGGCTGCGCAATAACCCAGATAGGGCATGGACAATAATGAGGGTACATTGGCATCATCCATAAAATGCTGGTTGCCAAGCCCATCAACCTCATAGGCATATACCTCACCAAACTTCGGATGATTGAAACGCGCAAATTTATCNNGAGTCATCCGATGGGCGAAAGCCACTCCAACTCATGCCCGTATAACCCACAGCACTGCCTCGGCCATCATGGCCCAGCGTATCAGTGGCCGGGCAATTGAAACGCTGAAACTGATAGGTAGAATTTTCATGGCGCTGTTCAAGTTTGATTGTGTTGATGACCAATTGGGCGGCGGCCATGAAACCTTGATCGCAATGTGCCGTGCTCCCTGTCGCCATCCACAAATCATGCGCCAAAAGCAAAGGCGCGCAGAGGCTATCGAGTTCATACTTCCTTTCCCAAACCCACGGCCCCATATCGGTTTCATCACGGTTGTGACAACGCCCATTGGGCGCTTCATTGAAGGCATTGGCATAAGGATCAATGAGAACCATCGCGCATTGACGCTTCACCACACCAGCAATCAAACTTGCAAACTGTGGATCAGATTTCGCTAAGCGCAAATATGGCCGCACTTGTGCTGCGGAATCGCGCAGCCACATCGCCGCAATATCGCCTGTGATCACAAATACGCTGCCATCCGGTTGCGGCTTTAACGTCGTGATGAAAGTATTGGCCAAGCAAGCTGCAAATATTTTTGGCAATTGCGGAAACTGCGAAAGCCGCCTTGCTACTTCATCCACACTGCGCTGCATGGCGAGGGGCAAGTCGTTCATAGTGGGCCCAAATGTTTAAATCCGCGCTTGGCACCAAGATCAACTTGGCGTTGGCGCTCTCGGTTTGAGGCTTTTTGTTCGTCGCTTAATTTGTCGGCGCATGCTGGACAGCACACTCCTTGTTCGAATTTCGGGCTGGCGCGATCATCTGCCGAGACGGGTCCAAGACAGCCATGGCAAATAGAGAAATCCAAAACCTTCAGGCCATGGCCTACCGCCACACGCTCATCAAAAACAAAGCATCCGCCTTGCCATAGGCTATCTTCGGACTTTACATCTTCAAGATATTTGAGAATACCGCCTTTGAGATGATAGACATTTTCAAAACCCTCATGCTTTAAAAAGCTCGAGGCCTTTTCACAACGAATGCCGCCAGTGCAAAACATGGCGATCTTCTGATTTTTGTCTTTCAACCTTTCACGCGCCCACACTGGAAATTCACTGAAGCTTTCAGTTTGCGGATCGAGTGCTTTTGCAAATGTACCAACCCCGAATTCATAGGAATTTCGCGTGTCGATCACCAAAACATCTGGTTGGCTGATTAATGCGTTCCAATTGTTGGGCTCAACATAGGTGCCCACCTTTTCATTTGGGTTGGCGCGCACCGGCCCAATGGTTACGATTTCTTTTTTCAATCGCACTTTCATGCGCCGAAATGGTTTTGTTTCAGCAAATGAAAACTTCGCACCAAAATTGCCAAGGCCAGTAATGCGTGAGATCTCTGCCAAAGCTTCATCCAACGCATCGGGTATGGCTGCGATTGTGCCGTTGATGCCTTCTTCGGCCAGCAAAACTGAGCCGCACACGCCAAGTTGCCTTAGCGCTTGCTCCACCAGCGCTTTTAGCTCACGGTATTTTTGTAGCGGAGCGAATTGGTAGAAGGCCGCCAGTTTGTAATTATCTTTCATGGCGGCCTCATAACGCTTTTGCGACACAATCTCAATTATTGTCGATGCAGTTGTGCCCGAATTCCGCCGCAGTGGGCGGCAATGTAGTCCGCGAAAGTGCTAGGCATATGGCATGTTGATTCTTGATTGGGAGAAATATTGATGAAAAGCAAATTTGTGGCAGGTGTAGTGGCAGTGACGCTGGGAACAACCGGCCTAGCCATGGCGCAGAACGCACCGGTGAAGGAAATTCCGGTTCAATCTCACACGACCGTTTCGCCAGAAATTTCAGCGCTGATGAGTGAACATCCCAATTTGCAAGCTTTGAGCGATGATCAACTGCGCCAGCGCATTCAAAAATTGGAAGCAGCCGTCGCTTCACCTGGGCTTCCACCGCAGGTGAAAGATTTATTGGCCGCCTATGCTGGACAAACCAATCAGGAACTGGCGCGCCGCGCCACGGGTGCTGCGGATGGTAAGGCCAAGGCCGCTGCGGATGCTAAGGCTGCAGGCGATGCTAAGGCTGCCGCCGATGCCAAAGCTGCCGCGGATGCCAAAGCCGCTGAGGGCGCTAAAGCTGCCGCCGATGCCAAAGCTGTCGAACGTGCAAAAGCTGCCGCTGATGCCAAGGCTGCTGCCGATGCTAAAGCCGCCGAGGTTGCTAAAGCTGCTGCTGATGCTAAAGCTGCAGGCGATGCAAAGGCTGCTGCCGATTTGAAGGCCGCCGCTGACGCAAAAGCCGCTGCAGATGCTAAGGCCGCTGCCGATGCAAAAGCTGCGGCTGACGCCAAGGCCAAGGCTGCCCCTGCGTTGCAGGCCACGCCTCAAGCTATCCCACAACCAGTGCTGCCAGCTGCGCCTCCGGCAAAGGCCGGCGCAACTACATTGGCGGCGCCTATGCCCGAAGGCGCCGTCGTAGCGGCTCCGCTCACAACCCTACCAGCCGCTGGAGCGCCAATGACCACCCCAGCGCCTGCCGCAGGCGCGCCTAAAGCCGCTCCTGCTCCAGCACCTATGGCAGCCCCAGTAGCCCCGCCAACCAAGCCGGTAGAAAAGCCAACTGCTGCGGCAGCTGCCCCCGCTGCACCGCCGCCAGCGGTGGTTGCTTCGCCAGAAAAAGTACAGGCGCTTGCGCCAGTGAAGATCGACTCTGCCGCTGAAGCAAAAGCCAAAGCCTATGGTGCCGACACCACAGACATTTCAAAGCTGAGTGATGATGATTTGCGCAAGCGTTTGGAGGATGTGCGCCAATTGCTTGCCGCTAATGAGATTTCAGCTCCGGTTCAGCAAACAGCCCTAGCTAAAATGGGGACGGAGAGTGCCTTACTGCGCCAGCGCCTAGCCGCAGCCAATGCCAAACAAATTCAGGCCGCCCCTCCAGCGCCGCCGCCACCTGCTTTGCCACCAGCGTTTGTGGCCAAGGCGCCACCACCACCGCCGCCACCTCCAC
>PLXI01000208.1 GCA_003151375.1 Hyphomicrobiales bacterium | reverse complement strand
CCCTTGGCGGCGACCTTGCCGGCGGCCTGGAGGTCTATACGACCCGGCCGGACACCTTGTTCGGCGCCAGCTTTGTGGCCGTCGCCGCGGACCATCCTCTGGCCGCGCACGTCGGCGCGTCCAACGCGGCCGCCGCGGCCTTCATNNGAAGTGCAGCATCCGTTCGATCCGGCAAAGCGCCTGCCGGTCTGGATCGCCAACTTCATCCTGATGGACTACGGCGCGGGGGCCATCTTCGGCTGCCCCGCTCATGACCAGCGCGACCTTGATTTTGCTCGGAAATACGGCCTTCCCGTATTGCCGGTCGTACTGCCGCCCGACGGCGATCCGGCGACCTTCACCGTGGACGACGAAGCCTACACCGATCCTGGGACGATCTTCCATTCGGCCTTTCTGGACGGCATGGACATTGAAACCGCCAAGGCGGCGGCCATCGCGCGGGTCGAGGCCCAAGGCCAGGGCCAGGGCGCGACCGTCTATCGCCTGCACGACTGGGGCGTTTCCCGGCAACGCTATTGGGGCTGCCCGATCCCTGTCATCCACTGTCCGTCATGTGGCATTGTTCCGGTACCGAAAGAGCAATTACCGGTGACACTGCCTGAGGATGCAACGTTTGGCACGCCGGGAAACCCTCTGGCCCATCACCCAACGTGGAAATATGTGAACTGCCCGACCTGCGCAGGCCCTGCCCACCGCGAGACTGATACATTCGACACATTTATTTTTTCAAGTTGGTATTACGCCCGTTTTGCCTCACCACACGATAGTGCCAACCCAGTGAATGCCGCGGCTGGCAAATACTGGCTGCCCGTTGATCAATATATCGGCGGCGTTGAACACGCTATTCTCCACCTGCTCTATTCGCGCTTTTATGCCAGAGCCATGATGAAAATCGGCCAACCCAATATTGCTGAACCATTTGCCTCGCTGTTCACGCAAGGCATGGTTATCCACGAAACCTATCGCACTGAAAAAGGTGAATGGGTTTTGCCGATTGAAGCTGTGCAAAAGGATGGCGCATGGGTACATGCAAGGTCGGGTGAGCCACTTATTCTTGGTGGCATCGAAAAGATGTCAAAGTCTAAGAGGAATGTGGTTGACCCCGATACCATTATTGCAGCCTATGGTGCCGACACCGCGCGCTGGTTCATGTTGTCGGATACACCTCCCGAGCGTGATATTGAATGGACAGAATCTGGCGCTGAATCGTCTTGGCGCTTCACGCAAAAAATTTGGCGCTTGGTGAATGAAGTTGCAGCCTTGCCCATGGGCGTTCTGTCGCAAGATGATGGTGGTCTTGAATTGCGCCGCATCTCCCACCGCGCTGTTGCCAATGTCACCGATGATTTGAACAACCTGCGTTTTAACCGCGCCATTGCCCGCATTTACGAACTGTCAAACGCAATAGCATCTGCCCTTGTGCAAACCACAAAGTCAGCTTCGCTCACGGCTGCATTACATGAGGCGGCTGAATATCTGGTGCTGCTGTCCGCACCGATGATGCCGCATCTTGCCGAGGAAGCCTGGGNNCTGATTGAAACAGAAGTTACAATTGCAATTCAGGTGAACGGCAAACGCCGTGACGAAATCAAAGTGGCCAAGGGGATTGATTCCAAGCTATTGGAAGTGCAAGTTCTGGCCCTTGAAAATGTACGCCGCGCCATGGAAGGCAAGCCTGCCAAGAAAGTCATCATCGTGCCAGACCGGATTGTGAATATCGTATGCTAAAACGGATCAGCCAGTTGATCGTGGTGTTGAGCCTTTGCGTGCTGTCGGGCTGTAGCGGTTTTAAGCCGCTCTATGGAACGGCACCCGGCGGTGGTTCCGTTGCTGTTGATATGTCGTCTTTAACGGTTGAGGAACAGCACACGCGGGGCGGACAAATTATCCGCAATGAATTGCTGGATGGTGTGACGCCAGGGCAAGCGCGATTCTCATTGAAACTAGACGTGACGGAGCGATTGATTGATGTCGCAAGTCTCTCATCCAGCTTGGGCTCGCGCAGACGTTATGCGCTTTCTGCGCATTATGAGTTGATCGATCTTGCTTCCTCAAAGTCGCTTACCAAGGGCGACAGCTTCTCCAATGTTGAGTTTGATACGGTCAACGTGCCGGTCTCTGACTTACAAGCAGCCGATGATGCAATGTTACGTGCTGGCAAAGAACTGGGTGGTGACTTGCGTTTGCGAATTGCGACGTTCTTATCTGCTAGCAAGGGCTGAACGTGGGCGTTTTGCGCGAAGAAGAGTTTGAGACATTTCTCAAACGCCGCGTTTCCACAATGAATGGCTTGTTGATTCATGGCTCTGATTCTGCTGCCGTGAGCATGCTGGCAAGACGTGTCATCTCAGGTTTTGGCGACATCAGTCAAATTGATATTGCGCAGGCCAAGTCTGCTCCTGGGGGATTTATGGACCAAATGCTGTCGCTTTCGTTATTGGGAGATAGACAGCTTTTGTTTGTGGAAGGCGTCGACGAGACCTGCCTGAAATTTCTTGAGCCGGCTTTTTCACAAACTTCCCTTTGCAATTTTGTTTTGATGACTTCTGATAATCTGGGCAAATCCTCCAAACTGCGTGCCGCTGCTGAGGTTTCGAATCTTTTTGCATGCCTTGCAATCTATGAGGAAGACACGGCAGCCTTGCGTGAACGTGCGCGCAAATTATTGGCCATTGAAGGATTGTCTTGGACGCCAGCTGCAGAAGATTTGTTCTTTGATTCCGTTGGCCAGCAACGCACCATTGTTTCCACCGAGATTGAGAAATTAGTGATCTATGCGCGTGGTCAAAAATCGGTTGGCCCAGAAGATGTGAGTGCGATTTGTGGCGATGTGGCTGGTTTTGAAATTGATGAACTTGTTGATGCGGTTTTGTCTGGGGATTTGGAAAGTGCTGACCGTATTTTTCAAGCACTCGGATCAGAACAGACAAGATTTTTTCCACTCTTTGCGTTACATCTTACACGCCTGCAACAAATGCGTTCAGAAATGGATGAGGGTGGCACAGTTGAGAATGTTCTGCGCAATGCAAGACCGCCCATTTTCTTCAAGCGCAAGAGTGTCTTTGCATCTCAACTGAGAGCTTTGACGCTTGAAGATGTGGTTGCAATTCAAGAGGCGGTTCAGACAGCAGTCTTGCAATCACGCAAATTGGGCGATCTGTCAGGCTCAATAAACAGTCGCGCCATTTTGGCGATCACAAGGCAATGCCGCTCGAAGCTTTCGGCCTAACGCGGCTCAACACCAAGTTTTTTGACGATCTCGTCAAACTGATCCAAGGTCTTGTAGGCAATAACAACTTGCCCGCCAACCTTGTCCTTGTGTTTGATTGTTACGGTGAGGCCTAAGCTTTCCGTCAATTTCTTTTCGAAAGCTTTGGTATCAGCATCTTTTTGATGAGGTAAAGTTGACTTACTGCCATTGGCAACATTGCGTGCAAGTTCTTCGGCTTGGCGCACCGTCAGCTTATGGTCAATGATTTGGTTGGCCAGATTTTCTGGCTCTGCTGCCACAATCAAAGTTCTGGCATGACCGGGGCTAAGCCTGCCATCCGCAATTTTTTCGAGCGTTTCTTCAGGCAGAGTGAGCAGACGTATCGTGTTAGCAATGTGGCTACGACTCTTGCCAACAGCATCTGCCAATTCCTGTTGGGTATGACCGTATTGTTCCATCAGCTGGCGGTAGGCCCGCGCTTCTTCCAATGGGTTAAGATCGGCGCGCTGAATGTTTTCAATCAGTGCAATTTCCAGCGTGGCCTTGTCGTCAAGTTCGCGCACCAAGACTGGTAACTCATGCAGGCCTGCCCTCTGGCTGGCGCGCCAACGACGTTCGCCTGCCACAATTTCAAACCCGCCTTCTGGGCGCGGCCGCACCACCAAGGGCTGCAATAACCCGCGTGTGCGAAGCGAGTTGGCCAGAGTTTCCAAATCTTCTTCTGCAAAACGCTTGCGCGGATTATTTGGATTTGCATAAAGCAACTCAATGGGCACATGACGCAGGGAACGAATGTCTTGGACCACCGCCTCTTCGGTGGTGTCGTCTCCGATAAGTGCGGCGAGCCCACGGCCCAGTCTGCGCTTTTGTACCTGTGACATGAATAAAATCCTTAACTCTTAAGCAGCCCGCAATCCGCGTTCACGGCGAATCACTTCTGAAGCCAATTTGATATAGGCCTGAGAACCCAAACATTGATGATCGTAAAGCAGCACGGGCTTGCCGTAAGAGGGCGCTTCCGAGACCCGCACATTGCGCGGGATCACGGTATCATAAACCTTCTCGCCTAAAACTTCACGCACGTCTGCGGCAACCTGATCTGAAAGACTATTGCGCTTATCAAACATTGTAAGAACCACGCCTTGAATAACCAGCTTTGGGTTCAGCGTGGTGCGCACGCGCTCTACCGTTTTAAGAAGTTGGCTAAGGCCTTCAAGCGCAAAGAACTCACATTGCAAAGGTACCAATATGGCATCTGCCGCTGTCAATGAATTGATGGTGAGCAGATTGAGCGATGGCGGGCAATCAACCAAGATATAGCTATAGTCGCGCCCGGGCATGGCCTGCATGACTTTGATTGCATCTTGCAGGCGGTGAGTTTTGCGGCTCAGTTCAGCCAGTTCAAGTTCAGCACCCAGAAGATCAATGGTTGCTGGCGCACAGTCAAGTCTTGGTATGGCGGAAGTCTTGATCACGCTATCGAGATCAGCTTCGCCGATCAGCACATGATAGGTTGATTTCTGGTTAGGCTTGCGCACAATGCCAAGGCCGGTTGAAGCATTACCTTGTGGGTCAATGTCAATGACCAACACGCGCTCGCCTACGGCAGCAAGTGCGGTGCCAAGATTGATGGCAGTCGTCGTTTTACCCACGCCACCTTTCTGGTTTGCAATAGCCAGAATGCGGGTAGGGCTTTGGGTTTGGTCCATTAGCATGGGGTCAACTCCTTCACCTCTAAGATTACCGCACGAGAATCAGTGAGGCTGGAATGTTTCAAGGCCGTTATGTTCCAAGCTTTAGCAGCTGCCGTCAACTCTGTATCAATATCCTGCCCCTTGTGGAAAAGTCCTATAGCACCTCTCGCCATGAACGGTGCGGCATAACCCAAAAGTTCAGTCAGTGGCGCAAAGGCACGCGCTGTCACCACTTGCACNNATATTCTGCACAAGCCTTTGACGATGAACTTTGCCGCTGACACCCATTTGCCTGAGGGCTTCCTCCAAAAATGCGACCTTCTTGGCATTGGCTTCAAACATGTGAACCTCTGCCTTCTGGACTGCCGCCAAAACCAGAGCCGGAAAACCGCCGCCTGATCCCAGATCAGCGATCTTCATTGTATTTTTCGGTAAAAGTGAAACCAACTGTGCAGAATCCAACACATGCCGCTGCCAAATTTCCGGAAGTGTTGAAGGCGAGATCAGATTTATCCGTGTCTGCCAAGCGGCGGCAACCGAAACCAATGCCTCTAGACGCGTTAAGGATTCACGTGAAACATCAAGTGCCGCCCATTTCGATTCTGAAACTGTATTGGGAATAAGTTGGGCCAAGTGCATACTCAAAGTGCATATTCAATTGAACGAGTGCGCCATGAGATGGCGATTCGTTCTCCTTGGGTCAAGCTTTAAGCCACCTTTGCGGCCCAGCCCTTCTTAATCGTGCCCAAGAGACAAGCCAGACCCGCCGGCGTCATACCTTCGATGCGCGAGGCCTGACCAAGCGTTGCCGGTTTGCTGCGCGCCAGTTTTTGACGCAGTTCCATGGATAAGCTCGGTAGGGCCGCGTAGTCCAAATCTGTCGGTAGCGCCAAGGCCTCATCCTTGCGCAGGAGGGCTATTTCAGAGGTCTGACGGTCCATATAGCCCGCATAGAGAGAATCCGCTTCTAAGGCCTCCCTGGCAAAGGCGGGGAAGGTCTTTAATGCAGGCCATATCTCGGCCACCCGGTCAAAGCCAACCTCTGGCATGGCAATGAGCTCCATCGCCGTGCGACTGCGCCCATCTTGGTTGACCTGGATGCCCAGTTTGGCCAGAGCCGCCGAAGTGAGCATGGATTCACGTGAAACTTTTCTGGCCCGCTCCAAGACATCCAATTTGGCCGAAAAGGCGTTTTGGCGCTGGGAACCAATCAATTTAAGCTCAATTCCTTTTGGTGTCAGACGCTGATCGGCATTGTCGGC
>PLXI01000231.1 GCA_003151375.1 Hyphomicrobiales bacterium | reverse complement strand
CACTGCGGCCTCGCCCAAGGCGCTCACAATCCATGCACGAGCGGTTCTGGCATTCGTAAGTGTTTCAATCGTCGTGAAAGTTTTAGACGCCACAATGAATAAAGTGGTTGCTGGGTTCAGGCCCTTCAACTTGTCGGCCATATCTGCGCCGTCAACGTTCGACACAAAATGTGCGCGCGGGCCGTCATGGTATGGAGCCAGAGCCAGTGTCGTCATGGCGGGGCCAAGATCTGAACCACCAATGCCGATATTCACCACATCGGTGATATTGCTTTTCCGAATGTCGGTGGCAAAGCGCGACATGGCCTCAAGCACATCATGCACATCATGAACCACGTTATGCCCATTCACGAAAACCATTTCAGATTTTGGACGCCGAAGTGCGGTGTGCAAAACGGCGCGGTGTTCTGTGGTGTTGATGATAAAGCCGCGCATCATGTGATCACGCGCTGCTTCAACCTTGGCGGCTTTGGCTATGGCAAAAAGCAACTGCATGGTTTTGGCAGAAACACCACATTTGGAATAGTCCAGCAGCATGTCATCTAAGCTGGCCGAGAAATTCTCAAAGCGTCTGGTATCCTTGGCAAAGACCTGCCGCATATTCAGCTTTTGCGACTTGTGATGCGCTTTAAGTTTTTTAAGTGCCGTCGCCGTTGCTGGAGTCATGACTTATCCCCTGAGTGTTGCGCCAACCGCCTTATTTGCCGTGGCCACGATCTTAGCGGAAATCGCTTCAATGTCAGCATCGGTGAAGGTTTTATCTTTGGGCTGTAGCATGACCTCAATAGCTAGTGATTTTTTGCCGCCTTCAAGCTGATAGACGTCAAACACCTGCGCCTCGGCAATGACGAGTTTGTCCACACCCTTGACGGCTTTGATGAGTTCTGCGGCTTGTATTTTATCTTCAACGACGAAAGCAAAATCGCGGCTCACAGGCAGTAAATCTGAAATCGACAATGCAGCGCGAGAGGCGGATTTTTGCTTCGATGCGGGCAACGCATTGAGAATGATTTCAAAGGCGACCAATGGCCCTTTCACATCCATCGCGCTCAAAATGCGCGGATGAATTTCGCCAAACATAGCAATTTTATTTTGTGGCCCAAGCTGTATCGTCTCACTGCGTCCAGGATGATACCAGGGTGCCGCACCTTGCACCACTTGCATGGACGCAGCGGCCAAGCCACAGACCTCAATCACGGCCAACACATCAGCCTTGGCGTCGAATGCATCAACATTGCGCGCACCACCCTGTGCATTTCGCCCCGTGAAAGCACCGCGTCTGATACCGCTCGCACGCAGAGTTTCATCCGCCGCTTTATCGCCAGCGTAAGCGTGGCCCACTTCGCAAAGCTGCACATCAGCAAAGCCGCGCGCCGCATTGCGGCCAGCGGCGGCGATGAGATTGGGCAGCAGTGACGGCCGCATGTCTGACAGTTCAGACGAGATCGGATTGGAAAGTTTCAATTCCCGTTGGCCTCCACCAAATAATTTCGCCTGTGCTTCGGGTAGGAAAGCCCAAGTTGCACATTCATTAAAGCCGCGTGTGGCCAATGTTCGGCGCGAAGCCAACATGCGCTTTTGCAAACTATTGAGAATAGGTCGTGCAATATCATGCGGTCTGCTCATCGGCGCATTGGGCACTTTATCGAGGCCATGAATGCGGCAGATTTCTTCCACCAGATCAGCCTCACCATTCACATCCGGCCGCCAGCTTGGAACGTGCGCCACGCCGTCGTCTGAAGTGACAAAACCGAGATCGCGCAAGATACGCAGTTGCTCCGCCCACGGAATATCCACGCCCCCTAAAGTTTTCACGCGGTCTTTACATAAAGTGAAACTACGTGTTGTGTTGGGCACTGCGCCTGCAATGACAAGATCCGAAGCTTCACCGCCGCACAAATCCAAAATCATGCGGGTAGCGATTTCAGCGCCCACTTGCGTGAAGGCCGGATCTATGCCGCGTTCAAAACGGTAACGCGCATCGGAGTGGATTGAGAGCTTGCGGCCAGTGGCTGCAGTTTGGCGTGGATCGAAATAGGCCGCTTCAAGAAACACATTGGTCGTGGTTTGCGTGCAACCGCTGGCTTCCCCGCCCATAATTCCCGCAATGCCTTCGGCTTTTTTATCATCAGCGATCACGGTCATCGTTGAAGTGAGCCCATACGTTTTGCCATCAAGTGCNNCGCCTCAATCCAATGGCGCGAAGCTGGTCTTGTAACCACTTCGGCGATGGGCCATTTTTCACGCCTTTGAAATAACGGCCCACAAAAAGTTTGCAGCTATTATGATCAGGCGCAATCAAAACAGCTATCGGCGATTTAAAAGTACCCTTCACTGCATCGGCTTTAAGCGGCTTTAATGTGCCCAAGCCCTTGGCGGCGAGATCGCGCGCTAGGCCATAGACGCCCAAAGCGTCTGGCCTGTTGGCGGTGACCTTGATATAAATCATCGGATCGTTGAGACCGAGTGCCACGGCAGCAGGAGTGCCAACTGGCCAATCACCTGTGACTTCGATGATGCCGTTGTNNCGTTGTGTTCTTCGGAGAGCATGAGTTCGCGCTCTGAACACATCATGGCTTGAGATTCTTGGCCGCGAATACTGCCCAGTTGCAATGTCTCGCCGGTGGCTGGAATGACAGCGCCGGGCAGTGCGATAATCGCCTTCATGCCAGCGCGTGCATTGGGCGCGCCGCAAACCACTTGCTTGATGCCAGCATCCGTTTCTACTTTGCAGAGTTTCAGCTTATCTGCATTTGGGTGCTTTTCGGCTTCAAGAACATAGGCCACTTTGAAGGCGGCGAGTTGTTTGGTTTTGTCAGTGACTTCTTCAACTTCCAAACCAACACCGACCAACCCTTCGAGAATTTCATCGAGGGTGGCGGTGGTATCGAGATGTTGCGTGAGCCAGGAGAGGGTGAATTTCATTTTTTTGTCTCTCCCGCCGAATGAGGCAAATACTCTGTATAATTCACAGCCACCCAGTTTTGAAAGATGGCGATATGCTCCGACAGGATTTCATCTGTAGCGATTGGCATGTTGTGAGCAGCAAACCGTGTCAACGCCCTAAGAATCATTATGACCGCATCTTCTTGAGAAAATTCTTGCAGTTGTCGCGCGTTAGGGTCCTTGGATTTGTCGTGCTTCAACCAATTCCGCTTTTCGTTCATAATGTCAGCCAAAACTTTAGTGTTTGTCTGGTGATCGGTGGCAACGTCAGGCAAAGTTGACATTATGTCTGGGAAATTTTCATGTGGCGGCAAAATGTCTTCAGCCGCTCCAGCTAAAGTAATTGCGGCCAGCCAGTTTCCCGAAAACAAATTTGCGATTGCACCTTCGAGTTGATGTTGCGAAGCAGAGACTTGATTATACGATCTCTTTGAATCAGTGCGTTGACAATTTGAAGCGAGCATTTTCACGATAATCCTCCTACCAGCGTTGGAACCTGCAAGCTGCGGAAGCCGTAGTGTCTTAGCCACCTGAGATCGGATTCGAAGAAGGCGCGCAAATCGGGGATACCATATTTCAACATGGCCAGACGATCGAGCCCCATGCCGAAGGCGAAGCCTTGGTATTTTTCTGGATCAAGCCCGCCAGCTTTGATGACATTGGGATGCACCATGCCGGAGCCTAGAATCTCCAGCCACTTGTCGCCCGTGCCGATTTTCAACTGCCCGCCTTCACGCGCATATTGAATATCAACTTCCATCGAAGGCTCAGTGAAAGGAAAATGCGAAGCGCGAAAACGCATTTTCACATCGTCCACCTCAAAGAAGGCTTTGCAGAATTCCTGCAGAATCCATTTGAGATTTCCAAGATGCGTCACCTCATCAATCACCAAAGCTTCAACCTGATTGAACATGGGCGTGTGCGTCATGTCTGAGTCAGAACGGAACGTGCGGCCAGGGGCAATGATGCGGATAGGCGGCTTTTGGCTGAGCATCGTGCGGATTTGCACTGGCGAGGTATGCGTGCGCAGAACCATGCGTGTTCCATCGGGCTTTTCGTTAAAATAGAAAGTGTCATGTTCCTGGCGCGCTGGATGATCCGGCGGCATGTTGAGTGCATCGAAATTATGAAAGTCATCCTCAATATGTGGGCCTTCGGCCACTGAGAAACCGAGATCGCCAAAAATCTGCACCACTTCTTCCCATACTTGGGAAACGGGGTGGATGGTGCCAGCGCTTTGCGGACGCGTGGGCAGAGTCATATCGATCTTTTCGGTTATGAGGCGGATTTCTAACGCAGCTTCGGCCAGAACAGCTTTGCGCTGCACTAAAGCTTCGCTCACTTTGTCTTTTAAAACATTGAGTGCAGCACCCGCAGCTTTACGCTCATCAGGCGCCATTTTGCCAAGCGCGCCCATGCGCTCTGAGATCTGGCCCTTTTTGCCCAGCGCTGATACGCGCACAGCTTCAATGGCCGCTTCATCAGAAGCGGCTGAGATTTGGGCGAGTAAGTCTTGTTCAAGAGCATCGAAGCTCATATTTGCGAATCCTCAAAATAAAACCGGGCCTCTAGGCGGTTTGAAACGCCACAGAGGCCCGGTCAAGGTCTATCAAAATTGTGTAAAGCTTAAGCTGCTTTTGCAGGCTCTGCTGGTTGCGCAGCCTTTGCCTTATCAACAAGAACAGCAAAAGCTGCTGCGTCATGAACTGCAAGATCAGCGAGCACTTTGCGGTCAACCACAATTCCGGCCTTGTCCAGGCCGTAAATAAATCGGCCGTAAGTCATGCCGAGTTCGCGGGTTGCAGCATTGATGCGCTGAATCCAAAGGCTGCGAAAATTGCGCTTCTTGGTGCGGCGGTCGCGGTAAGCATATTGACCAGCCTTTTCCACAGCCTGAACGGCAACACGGAAAACGCTTTTGCGGCGGTTAAAATAGCCTTTTGCGGCCTTGAGAACTTTTTTATGTGAGCGGCGAGCAACAACGCCGCCTTTTGAACGTGGCATGGGTTACTCTCCTCTTACTTGGCAAGATATGGCATATGAATTTTGACCAAGCGGGTGTCGCCTGGAGCCAAAATCATTGTACCACGTTGATTGCGGATTTGCTTTTTCGTGCGCTTGATCATGCCGTGGCGTTTGCCAGCAGCACCTGCACGAACCTTGCCCGAAGCGGTCACTTTGAACCGTTTTTTGGCAGCGGATTTCGTCTTCATTTTGGGCATTTTGCTATTCCTTATAAGCATTGCTAAAACCGCCATGGCATGCCCTTACACAGGCCAGGCGGTTGTGAACCTCACTAAATTGGGTGAAGTGTGGGCGGATAAAGCAGAAAAAACCGTGGCTTGCAAGCCCATCACGCTAAGCTGGCATTAACTAAATAAACGGCAACTCGGGTCGATGTCGGCAAACCTCTCGTTCTTAAGCAAATTTTCGAGCTATATTAAAACCCCAGTTAACGCCTGACTGGCTAAGAATTGCCTTGGCCAGTTAAGGCCAAGTTTATTGGCCATCCATTAGTTTGGCGATCGCTGGCCGCAAATCCATCAACATAGCATCTGCTAAAGCGGCATTGCCTTCGGCATTGGGGTGCATCGCACCTGTCGTTTCAGTAAAGTCACGCACCGAAGAGGCCTCATCAACTTGACCAGAACGGTCAACGATCTTTTGATTAATCACCATAAAGGCATCATTGATTGTGCGAACCCAGCGTTGGCGCAGCGCATAAGGATAATCCTGCGTGGCTGGACTATAAGGTCGCCAGCCTGTGCCTTGGCCCAATATGCCTGGTTGGCAAGATTGAGTGATGCGTGCGGCCTTGCCCCAGCACGGCACCATTAACACCTCGGCGGGATCGCCATCACGTCCTGGGTCTCTTGCGCAGAAGCCATGACCACGAAATGGCTTATCAGTGTGGGCGCGACCAGCGAAAGTCCAGCCATTGGCTTCGGCGAGGGACTTCATGCTTTTGTAAAGCAGTTCCAATTCAGAGTGTGCGGCATCAACTTTATCTTGGTTTACAACCAGCCAATTTGAATAGCGATCCATCGACCGGTTGGCCGCAAACTCATCCTCTGTCTCGCCGCTATTGCCCACCCCACGGCATGTTTCGCCTTTCTCATCGGCCAAAATATCAGGATAGGCCGTCAAGATAACGTGCGATGGATCATATCCCAATGTGCCTGAGGGCAATGGCATAGCTCTTTCAAGCTGGCGTGCGAGGTGCTCATAGGCAGTGGGCAGAATGTTCTCGATATTGGCTTGAAACTGGTTTGGTGAGACGGTCACCCCTGCCCAGCTGGCCAATTTGGTCAAAGCGCCCTGGCGTAATGTGGTCCAACTGACAAGGCCTGAAAAGCCAATATCATTGCCACCCACAGATAAGAAAACATAATCAACGCTGCGGCGGAACTTGTTGCCGGGGCAAGTCCACAGGCCCTGATCTTTGACGGGTGCTGCCACACATAATTCACGCAACAGCCAAGCAAATTCGCTGTCATCCTTGCTACCCGTGAAGGCTTGTACCACCGGCGAAGCCGCTGCAGCATCATCACTTTTGAATTCCACGTAAGATTGCGGTCCGATTAAGCCTTTATCTACAGCCGCACCCGAACAGGCATGACCTAAGAAAGTGACTGAAACTTGCGGGTTTTCAATCGCCACCTGCATGGCAGCACGCAGCTGATACGAATAAAGAGAGCGATGGCACAATCGATCAAGCCATAAAGCTGAACCCTGTGCCCCGTCGATGGCGCGCGTGGGATAAAGGTTTTGAGAACGCCTTTGCTCATCGAGCTTAACCGGTACATCGGGGTTGCCTTCGCCTGAAGCAAAGCTATCACCTAAGCCAACGATCAGTAGATCGCGCACCGCCGCATCAAGACTGATCGGGCGCTCAGCATCAGCATTCACAGTTATTGTTATGCCGTCTGGATATGGCACAAGGGCGCGAATAGGCTGTTCGCAGGGCCCTTCCTGCACAACATCAGCTCCCAACTGCCAGTGGCACACGTGACCTTCAAGGGAGACATCTTCGGCTAAGCTGCGCAATGAAATCTCAATCTCATGCTGGCGCGGCACAACATAAGCATCGATGCCGCCGCAAGCCGAATGACTGTGGGTTTTAGGATCATAACACGTCTTGTCGGTGGCTCGTGCGGCCCAGCCGCGCCAATCAAAGCCACGGCGCAGTTCATCGGTAAACGGAATAAAGCGGTCGTTCAATACATGCTCAATGCCCAGCACTGAACTTGAAGCCAAGAGATTGCCTGAGTCATCAGCATTGCCTGAACGCGGCGCAAGGCGGCTGGCATATTCACGCCACGCACGTTCCTGTTCTTGAAACACAGCCGGATCGCGAAAGAAGCGAAAGCGGTTCACCACCTTCCAAGTGATCTGCACATTGCCGGAAGTGAGAACCTCAGCTTGGGATGGTGTCACGCAGAACAGACAGACTATGAAAATGAAAAACTGGCGCAAGATGTTATCCTTCGCCAGTTTCATTGTCTGTGAATGTGGATAAATTGCGATGAGTTGCCTATTGTTTCACTTTGGGTGCCAAAATCATAATGATCTGGCGGCCTTCAGAGCGTGGCTCCTGCTCCACTTTGGCAATCTCCAGCGTTTCGGTCTTAACTTTAAGCAAAAGCTGATAGCCCAGATTTTGGTGGTCCATTTCACGACCACGGAAACGCAAGGTGAATTTCACTTTGTCGCCTTCTTCAAAAAAGCGTTTGGCGGCTTTCAACTTGGTTTCAAAATCATGATCGTCGATCATGGGGCGAAGCTTGATTTCCTTGATTTCAACCACACGCTGTTTTTTGCGCGCTTCAGCCAGGCGTTTCTGCTCTTGGAATTTGAACTTTCCATAATCGAGAATTTTGGCAACGGGCGGGTTGGCATCGGGTGATATCTCAACCAGATCGAGACCCGCCTCATCGGCCATGATCATGGCCTGCCTTGTCGGAACAACACCGACGTTGTTGCCATCAGCATCAATCAGACGCACGTCGCGGCTGTCAATGCGGCTGTTGATTTTGTGGGCTTCTTCCTTGGTCGGCGCTTCAAGAGGCGAACGACGCGGTGGCGAGGGCCGCTTAGGCGGCATTGGGCGTGGTGGAAGGACCAAGTAGCTAAAATCTCCTAAAGATGGGCACAAAAGGCAGGATTGCCGAGTGGCGGCCCAATTATCAACGCAACGGCCTTTCGACTCTCAGGCCCCATGCGCTAATAAGCCAGCGGGTTAGACAGGATAAACCTATGCTACGTCAAGCGGGGCCAGATGAAAAAGTACAAGGGTTGAAGCTATGCCACAAGTGATAAAAGACCGCTCTCTGGGCGGTGTTGAGCTAGCCTATATCATTGATGGGGCGCAGGATGATGTGGGCCGCACCAGTTTCATGTTTCTGGGTGGTTTTAAATCTGACATGATGGGCAAGAAAGCCGAGGCGCTGGGCGAACTTGCACGCACCACCAGACGCCAGACTTTGCGCTTTGATTATTCTGGCCACGGCCAATCTTCCGGCGCTTTCACGGAAGGCAGAATAAGTGCTTGGTTGGAACAAAGCATGCATATGTTTTTGGCCCACACAAAATCGAAAGTGATAATCATTGGCTCATCTATGGGAGGCTGGCTCGCCCAACTCTTGGTGGCGCGGCTGAAAGTGGAAGACGCTTCGGCTTACCACCGCGTTGCGGGCATGGTGCTTTTGGCCCCCGCCACCGACATGACCAAGGTGTTGATGTGGGACAAATATGATGTAAGAGCGCGCGCCGCATTAAACCGCGACGGTATTTATTTAGAGCCATCCTATTATGGTGAACCATATGAAATCACCGCCGAGTTGATTAGCGATGGTGAAAACCATTTGTTGTTAGAGAAAGGCTTGGATGTACCTTTTCCAACACGCATCCTGCAAGGCAGCGATGACCATGAGGTTCCGCCAAGCCATGCTCTTTCAACTTTTGACGGCTTACGCGGAGGCGATGTGACGCTCACTTTCATCAAAGGCGGAGATCATCGGCTTTCTACGCCCGGCAATCTGCGTTTGATGTGTGACACAGCACTAAGATTGGCCGAGCGAGCCGATGGGGCTTAGCTCAGAGCAGCGCCTTTAATCCCACACGGTAGTTTGGATATTTAAGTGCAACGCCAAGCTCAGCCTTGATGCGTGCATTTGAGACACGTTTGCTGTCATCATAAAAACTGCGCGCCATGGGTGAGAGATTGGCTTCTTCAAATTTTATTTCTGGCGGTGGCGCAACACCCAATAGCTGCGCGGCATAAGCCACCACATCTTGCGGGGGGGAAGGCTCGTCATCCGCCACATTGTAAATGCGGTACGCATGAGGTTTAGCGATTGAGGCCGCGAGAATAGAGGCAATATCTTCTACATGAATGCGGCTGAAAATTTGGTTTGGTTTAATGATGCGCCGCGCCGTACCATCTTTAACGGAGTCCAGCTGGCTGCGGCCTGGGCCATAAATACCGGGCAGGCGAAATATATGTGCGCCAAATTCCTGCCATTGCTGTTCGGCCAATACACGTCTGCGGGCGCGCGCTGAGCTTGGCGTGAGAGGAGTATCTTCATTCACCCAGCCACCATCGTGATTGCCATATACCCCAGTGGTGGAGAGATAGGCAGTCCATTTAAGCGGACGCTGCAATTGTGAGCGAAATTTTAGTGCTGCTGGGCAGCCATATTCATCTGGCGCAATGGAACACAGGATGTGAGTTATGTCAGCGGGAATTTCATCCAGCCGTTCAAACGCAAATCCTTCAACGCCAACCGCCTTTATATGCTGGACACCATCAACAGTGCGCGCTGTTCCACTGATGCGCCATTCATCACCCGGCAAAATCTTGGCGAGATGTTCGGCAGTGAAACCAAATCCAAAACACAAGAGGTGTTTCATGCGAGCTCTCTGAGTGCCCATTGTGCCGTCTCAGCAATGATGGGAGATGGATCATGCGATAGAGTTTGAACGGGGCCGCGCAAATTTTTATCACCACTATTTCCTGCAGCGATCAGGCAGTTACGAATAAAGCTTTCCTGGCCAATGCGTTTGACGGGTGAACCAGAAAATTTCGTGCGAAACGCTACATCATCAAGCTGAAGCAAATCAGTCAATGGTGGTGCGATTAAGTCTTCACGGGCTGCAAATTTGATTTCGTGAGAGGCCTCAGCAAATTTATTCCATGGGCAAATCGCCAAGCAATCATCACAGCCATAAATCCGGTTGCCGATGCTCTTACGAAACTCAAGCGGGATTTCTCCCTTATGTTCAATCGTGAGATATGAAATGCAGCGCCGCGCATCAATCTGGCGTTCTGCCGTGAAAGCCTGTGTGGGACATATATCAAGACAAGCGCGGCACGTTCCGCAATGGTCAATCTCCGCCTCTCCCAATGGAAGCGCAGCATCAGTGAGAATAACTCCCAGAAAAAACCAAGAACCTAAATCGCGCGAAACAAGATTGGTGTGTTTACCCTGCCAGCCAAGACCAGCGAGTGCGGCCAAAGGTTTTTCCATTAAGGGCGCTGTATCAACAAATACTTTGACATCCGCTTTTGCTGCTTTGGCAAACCACGTGGCCAAGCGTTTGAGCTTACCCTTCATAACATCATGATAGTCGCGGTTCAGGGCATAAGTGGAAATGACACCCGTGGATTTTTGTTCAAGCCGCGCAAAGCAGTCTATCTCCTGGCCATAATTCATTGCCAACACAATGGCGGATTTTGCCTCAGCCCACATGACATCAGGCGAGGTGCGACGCTCAAATGTTTCAGCCATCCAATCCATCGTGCCGTGGTTTCCGCTGGCGATGAAGGCTTGTAAATTCGTGGCGATTTCGTCCGGCAGTTTTGCAGGCGCAATACCACACGCATCAAAGCCTTCGGCTTTGGCGCGGGCACGAAGTTCAGAAATCAAGATCGGCATAATGTGCCGCTGGCGGCATCGCGGGCAGCGCATCAGCCAACAATGTGCGAAACGACGGCCGTGATTTAATGCGCTGATAATATGATTTGGCCACTGGG